>NZ_CDRQYH010000003.1:0-151703 GCF_977039595.1 Enterobacter sp. | reverse complement strand
CCCGAAAATGAGCGGGAGCGTAAAAGAACTCTACATCATCAACTGACTGAGAAATCTTCGGTAGTTGAGCAAGGTGTTGTTGATGTTTATTACGCTTAAATTTTGACAACATCACAGTGCGTATCTTCTCTGTTCATTGAAGGGTTGTCTGTACTATGCAAACAACATAAGCGGACAATGATACCACCAGTCCCGTCCAAAGTGGGTAACATTTCCAGTAGCTTACTCGCGTTTGCTGGCTGATGTCAGACTAAGGGACAAGGCAACAATACCTTCGTCAAGCTGAATATCAACGTCAAACCCAAGTTTTCGCGCCAGGGTCACCATACCGCGATTGTTAGGCATAGTAATGCCATTAAGGCGTAACAATCCGTGATCTCGCGTATAACTGATGAGTTTTTCCAGCAACCGTCTTCCCAGACCCAGGCCTTTAAGATCGGAGCGCACCAGCACCGCAAACTCCGCATCGACGTTATCCGGGTCAGAAATCGCACGCGTAACGCCGAGGATCTCATCACCCTTATCGGAGCGACGAACGGCAACAAACGCCATTTCTCGATCGTAGTCGATCTGGGTCATATTGGCTAAATCATCGTGGGTAAATTCGTTGATTTCGCTAAAATAGCGATAATAAAGATCCTCTTTCGTGACCTGAGAGATAAAGGCTCGCAGCTGGGGCTCATCTTCCGGCAGAATAGGGCGGAACAAGGCGCGTTCACCATTTTTCATCTCAACCCACTCCTCCAGCTGCAGGGGATACGGGCGGATTGCCAGGCGACTCTCTCTGTCTCCTTCGAATGGTGCGATATCCAGAGTCACGTCCAGCGCCGTAAACTCATTGCCGGAGGCGAGCAGCGGATGAATGTCCAGCCGCTGGATCTCGGCACAATCCACAATCAGGTTAGAGACCTGCACCAGGAACTGGCTTAGCCCGGCAATATCGAGCGGACGCAGCGCACTCCGGCCGCGGATCTTTTTACTTTTAATCGCCTGAATGATCAGATAACGCGCCAGATTCATGTTAAGAGGCGGCAACGCCACCACGGCCTGCTCTTCCGGGCGCCACTCAACGCCGCCTTCTCCCAGCATGATGAGCGGACCGAAGACGGGATCGTGTTCAACCACCACCCGTAATTCCTGAGCACCAGCGCGGTTGGCCATGCTTTGCACCAGCAATCCGTGGATTCTTGCCTGCGGCCAGGCCATTTTGACCCGATCGAAAATGGCATCAGCTGCCTGCTGCACCTCCGTTGCCGTGCGCAGGTACAACATGACCCCCTGCACATCCGACTTATGCGGGATATCCGGGGAACGCAGCTTCAGGGCAACCGGATAGCCAATCTGCTCGGCAATATGCACGGCCTCAGCGCTGTCGCTGGCGATCCAGGTCGGCAGGGTTTGCATCCCGTAGCTGCCCAGAATCGGCTGGACCTCATGTGTATCCAGCGACGTTGCGCCTTCTTCAATGGCCTGCTGCAACAGCCGGTGAACGTCAACGGTGTTGGCCGTCAAATTCCCGGGCAAGGCCGGCGTCTCGCGGAGCTGTTTCTGGTTACGGCGATATTCCACCATATGCATAAACGCGGTGATGGTGCCTTCCGGCGTGCGGTAGGTTGGCAGCCCGGCCTCGCTGAACAGGCGCCGCGCCTCCTGAGAAGAAAACTCACCGCACCAATTGGTGAGCAGGGTGACATATTTGCCTCGCGGATGGCTGCGCACGGCGTCAATGAGCGCGCGCGCGCTTTCACTGCCCGGCGCGACCGCGCTGGGTGAATGGATAATCATCAGCGCATCGAAATCCTGGCTATCCAGCAAAATGGAGATCGCCCTGATATAGCGGTCGCTGCTGGCGTCATCGCGCAAATCAAGCGGGTTGCCGGGCGTCACGCTGGTCGGAAGCGCTTCTTTCAGGCGCTGCAGCGTCTCTTCACTCAGCGTTGCCAGCTTGCCGAAGCGCCGCCATAGCTCATCCAGAGCGAGCGCGGCAGGGGCGGCACCGTTACTGACGATCATTAGCTTCTCGCCGCGCAACGGGCGCATATGGCTTAACGTCTCAACGGCGGAAAAAAGCTCGTGCGTATCCTGCACCCGCAGCAACCCCGCGCGCTGAATGGCGGCGTCCCAGGCGGGATCCATGCCGGAATGCGAATGCAGCAGGCGCTGTGCCGCAGGGCTTCGCCCGCTTTTGATCACCAGGATCGGCTTATTGCGCGAAGCGCTTCGAGAAGCCGAGACAAAACGACGCGCGTCGCTGAGGTGCTCAAGATAAAGCAGGATTGCACTGGTTTTGCCGTCACGTGCCAGAAAATCCAGTAGCTCATCAACGTCGATATCCAGGCTGTCGCCCAGGGCAATGAAGTAGGAGAATCCCATTTCACGCTGCTGCGCCCAGTCGAGGATAGTGTTCGATACTGCAGCCGACTGCGAGATAAACGCCAGTTTGCCTTTGCGGATCGGAACCGGAGAGAAGCTGGCATTTAAGCCCTGCCAGGGGGCGAGCAGGCCGAGACTGTTTGGTCCAAGAATGCGCATTTGATAGCGGCTGGCGCAGGCCAGAAGCTCGGCTTTCTGTTCAGGCGGAGACGAGAGAATAATGCAGGTTTTACAGCCTTTCTTGCCGAGCGATTCCAGCAGCTCCGGATTCCGTTTCGCATTTGTACACAGTACAGCCAGGTCCGGTACGAAAGGCAGGCTCTGTACATCAGGCCATGCAAGCACTCCCTGAACCGCCTTATACGCGGGCGTGACGGGCATGACTGGGCCATTAAATCCCCCGGCCAGCAGGTTGCGCATCATCAGATAGCCAGCACGATCCGGTTTCATTGATGCGCCGATGACGGCAATGGATTTAGGACGAAGTAGCGCTTCTAACCCTCGCTGGCTCATGCAGGCCTCCTGTGAATGCAAGCGACCTGATGATTTTAAACGCTTTCCGCCTCGGCTGCTGTGACGCTGCCCTTATGAACGGTTTTTCCCGCCAGATAGCGTTCCCGGAAACAGGAGAAATGGTTGCCCAGGGCGCCAGCCGCAGCGGTATCACCCGCCAGATCCAGAAGCGCAATGGCCACTTCGGCGGTGCAGTATTGTCCGTCAGCATGCGCTTCACGCAGGCGGTAGGCGGAGACGCGGGAAAGATCGACAGAAATCACCGGAAGTGCGTCGAGATACGGGCTTTTGCGAAACATTTTTCGCGCTTCGGTCCAGGTGCCGTCCAGCATAATAAATAGCGGCGGTTTACCGGATGGCGGCGTCGAAAGCACCTGGCGATCCACGCCTGCATAAGAGGCGGGGAAAACGACCATCGGCTGATAGTCCGGGCTAGCCACTAAGTCGAGCAGGGCCTCAGGTGGCTCCGTTCGGGACCACTGAAAAGCCGCAGTATCCGGGAGAATATCGGCGATAAGGCGTCCCGTATTGCTGGGTTTCATCGGCTCGGTATCGAACATGACCAGACAAAAACGGCTCTGTGCCGAACTCGGGGCCAGCGTCTCGCACAGGCAAACCTTCAGCGGCAGCAGGCAGCGCTGGCAGCGGCGAATACGGTTTCCGCGCGCGAGAAACGGTCGAGTGGCGCGCGCAAGGCGTTCGGCGCGTAGTTGAAGAACAGCGTTATCAGTCATGGGCGAAATGCAGGAAAAACCCTATTTTCGCAGAGGCAGGAGCGGGGCACAAGATGTGCCCCGTGAATGTTACAGTGACTCGTTTAACCAGCTTTCAAAAGGTGCTTTAGGAACGGCACCGTTGAGCATATCGATCACCTCACCATTTTTAAAAATCATAATGGTCGGGATGCTGCGGATGCGAAAACGGGCGCTTAGTTCGGGCTCAGCTTCAGTGTTGACCTTAACGAACCGCATTTTTCCGTTTCGCTCTTCGGCCACATCTTCGAAGATAGGCGCGAAGCTACGGCAAGGGCCGCACCATGGCGCCCAGAAATCGACCACGACAGGAAGATCGTCCTTGAGGAGTTTGTCCAGCGTAGCACCCGTTGCGTTAATGACGTCGCCATCAAACAATTCATGGCCGCAACGTCCGCATTTCGCACCATCTTCCATCCGATCGTCCGGAATGCGGTTAAGAGCCTGACAGTTGGCACATACGGTATTCATAACTAACCTCTGATAGAGCCGTGGGACAGCGGCGGAACGCCGATAATGTTTCTAATATGTTACATATTATCAATGAGCCTGTTTGAAACAACAATGCGTTTTATTCAATGAGAACAATAGTCACAGGCTTTTGTACGAAATTATGGCTATGCGCTGGCACATCGGGTAATCTGCGCGCTTCGCGCAGCGCTGGTGGAGAAAAGCATGAACGACGAAATGAAAAACAAAAGCGGCAAGGTCAAAGTGATGTATGTCCGCAGTGATGATGACTCTGATAAACGCACCCAAAATCCGCGTACCGGAAAAGGTGGCGGGCGTCCGGCGTCTTCTTCTCGTGCTGACGGTGGCCGTCGCCCCGCCCGCGATGACAGAAATAACCGCGGTGATGACCGCAAACGTGACGATCGCAAACGCGATGACCGTCCGCGGGAAGACTTCTCACGTGATAATGTCTCCCCGTGGCGTACCGTTTCTCGCGCCCCTGGCGATGAGACGCCGGAAAAAGCCGATCACGGCGGTATCAGCGGTAAAAGCTTTATCGACCCGGAAGTGCTGCGTCGCCAGCGTGCGGAAGAGACCCGCGTGTACGGTGAGAACGCCTGCCAGGCGCTGTTCCAGAGCCGTCCTGAGTGTATCGTCCGCGCCTGGTTTATCCAGAGCGTAACCCCGCGCTTCAAAGAAGCCCTGCGCTGGATGGCCGCGAACCGTAAAGCCTACCACGTGGTTGATGATGCCGAGCTGACCAAAGCCTCCGGTACTGAACACCACGGCGGCGTTTGCTTCCTGATCAAAAAACGTAACGGCACGACCGTGCAGCAGTGGGTCAGCCAGGCGGATGCCGATGACTGCGTGCTGGCGCTGGAAGATGTGGGCAACCCGCATAACCTGGGCGCAATGATGCGCAGCTGCGCGCACTTTGGCGTGAAAGGCGTGCTGTTGCAGGATGCTGCACTGCTGGAATCCGGTGCCGCGATCCGTACTGCGGAAGGCGGAGCCGAGCACGTGCAGCCGATCACCGGCGACAGCGTGCTGGATGCTCTTGAGCAGTTCCGTAAAGCGGGCTATTCCATCGTAACTACTTCAAGCCATGCCGGTACGCCGCTGTTTAAAGCGACGCTGCCGCGTAAAATGGTGCTGGTATTAGGTCAGGAACGTGATGGTCTGTCTGACGCGGCGCTCTCCAGTGCGGATCTGAGCGTCTCTATTGATGGGACAGGCAATGTGGAAAGTCTGAACGTATCCGTTGCGACCGGCGTACTGCTGGCCGAGTGGTGGCGTCAGAATAAGGCATAAGCCTCTTCATGTGCCGGGTCATACCCGGCACATTCAATTACTACTCGCTCTCAGCCGGTAGCACAGGCATCCAGTCAATGGGCGTTTCGCCACGTTTTTCCAGCCATTCGTTCGCCAGAACAAAATGATTACTGCCAAAGAAACCGCGATGTGCAGACAGCGGTGACGGGTGTGGCGCTTTCAACACGTGATGGCGCTGACGGTCAATAATCGCCCCTTTCTTCTGCGCATGCGATCCCCAGAGTAAAAACACGACCCCTTCACGATGCTCGTTGATCAGGCTGATGACTTTATCGGTGAACGTCTCCCAGCCCAGGCTGGCGTGCGAGTGCGCCTGGCCCGCCCGTACGGTGAGTACCGTATTCAGTAACAGCACTCCCTGACGCGCCCAGCTTTCCAGGTAGCCGTGGTTTGGCCGGGTAAACCCGGGCACGGTTCCTTCAAGCTCTTTATACATGTTGAGCAGAGAAGGGGGGATCGCCACGCCCGGACGTACGGAAAATGCCAGCCCATGCGCCTGGCCCGGGCCGTGATAGGGATCCTGGCCCAGAATAACCACTTTCACATCGCTCAGTTCGGTGTAGCGAAAGGCGTTGAACACGTCTTTCTGCGGCGGGTAAATCGTCTGTCCGGACTGACGCTCAGCGGCAACGGTGCTGAGCGTATTGATAAAATATGGCTGCTGCTTTTCTTCTGCCAGCACGTCATGCCAGGTTAAAGGTGTCGTCATCTCGCTCTCCTGCGAATCTCAATCTCTTACTAGCTTACCTTCTAAAGCCCGGTGAGCAAAATTACACGCTGAAATGCGCGCTAAGTGGCTAAATTTATGTTGAAAATGTGCAGGTAAAATTGAATTGGTAAGGTCGTGAAATTGATCTAAAGCAATAAATTCAAGCCACACTCTTTATGTGGTTGGTGTTTTTGTTGATTTAAATCAATAAATCACCGTGGTGTGAATGATATATATACACACAAGAAACAATGGTTTTACCAATTGGCCGCGAGAGGCCGACATCAGCTAATGTAGCCTAAGGGAGGCAACACATGATTACAGGTATCCAGATTACTAAAGCTGCAAATGACGATCTGCTCAACTCTTTCTGGCTGCTGGACAGTGAGAAAAACGAAGCGCGCTGTGTCGTTGCGAAAGCGGGTTTTGCTGAAGATGAAATCGTGCCGGTGAGCAAACTGGGCGAAATCGAATACCGTGAAATTCCAATGGAAGTAAAACCGGAAGTGCGTGTGGAAGGTGGTCAGCACCTGAACGTAAACGTACTGCGTCGCGAAACGCTGATGGACGCGGTAGAGCACCCAGAAAAATATCCACAGCTGACGATTCGCGTGTCCGGCTATGCGGTCCGCTTTAACTCACTGACTCCAGAACAGCAGCGCGACGTCATCGCCCGTACCTTTACTGAAAGCCTGTAACGGCTTCAGCAGGGGGGAATAAAAAAGCCGGGGATTTCCCCGGCTTTTTTTTACTCTTCAGTTTTCGTCTCTGGTGCGGCAGAGCTTGGCTTACGTCGCTTACCAATATTCTTGGTATCGCGGTGGCGCTGCTTCACGCGCGGTTTCTCTTTTTCTTTCTCTTTTCTCTCAGCACGTTTCGCGAGCGCTTTCTTGGACGGTTTACCCGTCATTTTTTCACTCGGCGCACGTGTGGTTGGGCGCAGGCCGTCAATAACGCGCGCTTTCAGCGGCTCGTCAACATAGCGGCCAATTTTCTGCAACAGCAGGTAGTCATGCGCTTCGACCAGTGAGATAGCAATCCCTTTGCGGCCCGCGCGGCCGGTACGGCCAATACGGTGCAGATAGGTATCGCCGCTGCGCGGCATATCGAAGTTAATGACGTGGCTGACGTCAGGGATGTCGATCCCGCGAGCGGCAACGTCTGTGGCAACCAGCACGTTAACGCGGCCATCGGTCAGGCGCTTAATGCCTTCGGTACGCTTGATCTGCGCCATCTCGCCTTCAAGATAGCAGTTGTTGATCCCGGCGTTACGCAGCATTTCTGCCAGCTCGTGCACGCGCTCGCGCTTACGCACAAACACGATTGTGCGCAGCGCATCTTCCTGCTTCAGCAGGTGTTTGAGCAATTCGACCTTGTGCTCAAGGTTGTCCGCGCGGTAGTACCACTGGTGGATCTTCTTACGCTCACGGGTGGACGGCGTCGCCGACACTTCTACCGGATCTTCCAGCAGACGCTCTGCGAAGTCTTTAATCGCTTCCCCTTCGAGGGTGGCAGAGAACAGCATCGTCTGGTTACGCCAGCGTGTTTCCCCGGCAATGTGCTCGATATCCTGCGCGAAGCCCATGTCCAGCATGCGGTCAGCTTCGTCGAGGATCAGCGTTTCAACCGCGCGGCAGTCGAAGTTCTCTTCTTTAATGTACTGCAGCAGGCGGCCCGTCGTCGCAACGACGATGTCCTGGTTTTCGCTGAACACTTCGGCGTGGTTCATATACGCAACGCCGCCGGTGATGGTCGCGATATCCAGATGGGTATTTGCCGCGAGTTCACGCGCGTGATCGGCCACCTGCATGGCCAGTTCGCGCGTCGGCGTCAGGATTAAAATACGCGGCGGGCCAGATTTTTTACGCGGAAAGTCGAGCAGATGCTGCAACACAGGCAGCAAATAGGCTGCTGTCTTCCCCGTGCCGGTTGGCGCAGAACCGAGCACATCGCGGCCCTCAAGCGCAGGCGGAATGGCCGCTGCCTGAATGGCGGTCGGGCGTGTAAAGCCTTTGCTCTCAAGTGCATTGAGCAGGCTTTCATCGAGTTCAAGTTCGGAAAAAGTCGTTACAGTCATGTTCTACCTCTGTGTGGGGCGCTGATTATAGACGTTACGGCTGTAATCTTCATCTGTTTGTATGGATATCGCTTTTCGGCCACTTCGCTTTCCCCTATGCTACTCCAGTTTCACTTAGAAGGTTGCCCCGACATGTCTCAACTCAAAGCGCAGCTGCGCCGCGATGGTTTTACGTTTAAACAATTTTTTGTCGCTCACGATCGCTGTGCCATGAAGGTCGGTACAGACGGCATTTTACTGGGCGCGTGGGCGCCTGTCGCAGGTGTTAAGCGTATTCTTGATATCGGTACCGGCAGCGGGCTGGTGGCGTTAATGCTGGCGCAGCGCACGGAAGAGCATGTCACCATTGATGCCGTCGAGCTGGATGCGCGAGCGGCAGAGCAGGCGAATGAAAATGTAGCCGAATCCCCCTGGGCTGCCCGCATGAAAGTGGAATGCGCAGATGTGCTCGCCTGGGCGCCTGAACAAACCGCGCGTTACGATCTGATCGTCAGCAACCCTCCTTACTACGAGCCCGGCGTTGAGTGCGGTACCCCCGAGCGTGAGCAGGCGCGTTATACCGGTTCCCTCGATCACAAGGCCCTGCTCACCAGTGCGGCCGAGCTTATCTCCGAAGAAGGCTTTTTCTGCGTGGTCCTGCCTGAGAGTACCGGCAACACGTTCATTGGTATCGCGCAGGAGATCGGCTGGACGTTACGCCTGCGTACCGATATTTCGGATACGGAAGGCCGACTGCCACACCGCGTGCTGCTGGCGCTCTCGCCGAAAGAGGGGGAATGCTTTAACGATCGAATGGTGATCCGTGGGCCAGACCAGCGTTATTCCGAAGATTACACTGCCCTGACCCAGGCGTTTTATCTGTTTATGTAAACCTGCGGGGCGAGTATCGACGGGCCGGAATCAGCAAGCTGATTCGGGTAGTCCAGGGTGTAGTGCAGCCCGCGGCTCTCTTTACGCATCATCGCGCAGCGAACAATCAGCTCGGCAACCTGCACCAGATTGCGCAGCTCCAGCAGATTATTGGATACGCGGAAATTGGCATAATACTCATCAATTTCCTGCTGCAGCATGGTGATGCGGCGCAATGCGCGTTCAAGACGTTTCGTGGTGCGCACAATTCCGACGTAGTCCCACATAAACAGCCGCAGCTCATGCCAGTTATGCTGGATCACGACCAGCTCGTCCGGGTTATCCACGCGGCTTTCATCCCAGGCTGGCAGGTGCTCAGTCTCACGGGCGTAGGGCATGCGCTTCGTGATGTCTTCTGCGGCCGACCAGCCGTACACCAGACATTCAAGCAGCGAGTTAGAAGCCATACGGTTCGCGCCGTGAAGCCCGGTATAGCTGACCTCACCGATAGCATAAAGTCCGTCCACATCGGTACGCCCATGATCGTCAACCATTACGCCACCGCAGGTATAGTGGGCGGCTGGCACAATCGGCACCGGATCGCGCGTTAAATCAATGCCAAGATTGAGCAGCTTTTCATAAATCATTGGAAAATGCTGGCGAATAAACGCTGCTGGCTTATGGCTGATATCAAGATACATGCAGTCCACGCCAAGGCGCTTCATTTCATGATCGATGGCGCGAGCAACGATATCGCGGGGGGCCAGTTCGCCACGGGCGTCAAAGTCCGGCATAAAGCGGGTGCCGTCAGGGCGTTTCAGATAGGCCCCTTCGCCGCGCAGGGCTTCCGTCAACAGGAAGTTGCGCGCCTGAGGGTGGAACAGGGCGGTTGGGTGAAACTGATTGAACTCAAGATTCGCCACCCGGCAGCCGGCGCGCCAGGCCATAGCGATACCGTCTCCGGAGGCAATGTCCGGGTTCGTGGTGTACTGATACACTTTTGAGGCGCCGCCCGTAGCCAGTACTACAGCCTTTGCCTGACAGGTTTCCACCTTCTCTTTATTACGGTTCCAGACCCAGGCGCCCACCACGCGACGCGTGCCGGGCAGGCCAATCTTGTCAGAGATAATCAGGTCAACGGCATTACTCCGCTCAAGAACCCGAATATTAGGATGGTTCAGCGCTTTACCAACCAGCGTGGTTTCCACTTCTTTTCCGGTGGCATCTGCTGCGTGCAGGATGCGGCGGTGGCTATGGCCGCCTTCGCGCGTCAGGTGGTAGCTCTCTTCACCGTTGGGTTGAACCTGCGTATCGAATAACACGCCCTGGTCGATGAGCCACTGCACGCAATGACGGGCATTGCTGGCGACAAACTCTGCGGCGTGTGCATCCACGATCCCGGCCCCGGCAATCAGCGTATCTTCAACGTGGGATGCAATGCTGTCTGTCTCATCAAACACCGCGGCAATGCCACCCTGGGCATAAAACGTGGAACCCTCGCTTATCGGCCCTTTACTCAGAACGATAACGTTTTGATGCTCGGCCAGGCGCAGCGCCAGAGAGAGACCGGCAGCACCGCTGCCGATGATCAGTACATCACAATGGAGTTCAGGTGTTGTGTTCATGATTGTTGTTTAATTTACTAAACAGTGTTGAGTCAGAATAGCACTCGAATGCGATATATCGCACGTATTTTTTTAGTGACTGTTGCAATGGCTAAACGCTTAAGTTGAGGTAAACGGAGGGTAAATGAGTGAAATTATTTTGCGAAGCAGATCGTTAGCGTCAGATTTTGTGGTGAAATAAAGCCTGTGTTGCGTTACTCTTCTGGCGGGAAAAAGATGTTTCTTGTCAGAAACTGGTGCGTATCGTGAACAGACTTATAATGAGAGAAAATGAACAGTCTGCGGCGCGATGAACAAAAACAAAGGCGTTACGGAACTTATTGAAGATCAGACACTCTAATCCGGTGCTTGCTCAAAGTGCGGTATTTTTAGAGTGGCGTTTCGATAACGCGTGGAATTTAGGTTTGGGGAGACATTACCTCGGATGAGCGAGCAGTTAACGGACCAGGTCCTGGTTGAACGGGTCCAGAAGGGAGATCAGAAAGCCTTTAACTTACTGGTGGTGCGCTACCAGCATAAGGTGGCGAGCCTGGTTTCCCGCTATGTACCGTCAGGCGATGTGCCTGATGTGGTGCAAGAGTCTTTTATTAAGGCCTATCGCGCGCTGGATTCTTTCCGGGGAGATAGTGCTTTTTATACCTGGCTGTACCGTATTGCGGTCAATACGGCAAAGAATTATCTGGTCGCTCAGGGTCGTCGTCCGCCTTCAAGTGATGTGGACGCAATTGACGCCGAAAACTTCGAAAGTGGCGGCGCATTGAAAGAAATTTCGAACCCTGAGAACTTAATGTTGTCAGAAGAACTGAGACAAATCGTTTTTCGCACGATCGAGTCGCTCCCGGAAGATTTACGCATGGCAATTACGTTACGGGAGCTTGATGGTCTGAGCTATGAAGAGATAGCCGCTATCATGGATTGTCCGGTCGGCACGGTACGTTCACGAATTTTCCGTGCGCGAGAAGCTATTGATAATAAAGTTCAACCGCTTATCAGGCGTTGACGATAGCGGGATACTGGAAAAGGTATTAGGCATGCAGAAAGAAAAACTTTCCGCTTTAATGGATGGTGAAACGGTAGATAGTGAGCTGCTCAACGAGCTGTCTCATTCTCCCGAAATGCAAGAGACCTGGGAGAGTTACCATCTCATCCGTGACACCCTTCGCGGTGACACCGGCGAGGTTCTCCATTTCGATATCTCAGCCCGCGTCATGGCGGCGATTGAGAATGAGCCTGTTCATCAGACCACTCCGCTGATTCCTGAAGCTCAACCCGCACCTCACCAGTGGCAGAAAATGCCATTCTGGCAAAAGGTGCGCCCGTGGGCCAGCCAGCTTACCCAAATGGGTGTGGCTGCATGCGTATCGCTTGCAGTTATTGTTGGCGTCCAGCACTATAATACTCAGTCTGAAACTAATCAGCAGCCAGAAGCGCCAGTGTTTAACACACTGCCGATGATGGGCAAAGCCAGCCCGGTAAGCCTGGGCGTACCGGCTGATGCTTCCGCCAGCGGCGGCCAGCAACAGCAGGTTCAGGAGCAGCGCCGTCGCATTAATGCGATGTTGCAGGATTATGAGTTGCAGCGTCGTCTGCACTCTGAACAGCTTCAGTTTGAGCAGGCGCAGACACAGCAAGCTGCTGTGCAGGTGCCCGGAAACCAAACTTTAGGAACGCAATCGCAGTAATGAAGCAACTTTGGTTCGCCATGTCTCTGATGGCGGGTAGCCTGTTCTTCTCTGCCAACGCCTCGGCTGATGTATCATCCGGGGCGTTGTTGCAGCAAATGAATCTGGCCAGCCAGTCACTCAATTACGAGTTGGCATTTATCAGCATCAACAAGCAGGGCGTCGAGTCGTTACGCTATCGCCATGCCCGTCTTGATAACCAGCCGCTCGCCCAGCTTTTACAGATGGATGGTCCGCGTCGGGAAGTTGTCCAGCGTGGTAACGAAATCAGCTATTTCGAGCCCGGCCTGGAACCTTTCACGCTGAATGGCGACTATATCGTTGATTCCCTGCCGTCACTCATTTACACCGACTTCAAACGGCTTGCCCCTTACTACGATTTTATTTCGGTAGGGCGTACGCGTATTGCGGACAGACTGTGCGAGGTGATCCGCGTTGTCGCCCGGGATGGAACGCGTTACAGCTATATTGTCTGGATCGACGCTGAAACTAAACTCCCGATGCGTGTAGACCTGCTTGACCGTGACGGTGAAACGCTGGAACAGTTCCGCGTTATTTCGTTCAGCGTGAACAATCAGGTTGGCAACAGCATGCAGAATCTGGCTAAGGCCAGCCTGCCGCCGCTGCTTTCTGTTCCTGCCGGGGATTCCGTTAATTTCAACTGGGTACCTGCCTGGATCCCACAAGGGTTTAGCGAAGTGTCCAGCAGCCGTCGTCAGCTGCCAACGATTGAAACGCCGGTGGAATCGCGTCTCTATTCGGATGGTCTGTTCAGCTTCTCGGTGAATATCAATCGCGCAACGGCAAACAGCGCTGAACAAATGCTGCGTACCGGGCGCCGTACGGTGAGTACAACGGTACGCGATAATGCAGAAATCACCATTGTGGGAGAACTCCCTCCGCAAACGGCGAAACGTATTTCCGACAGCATTAAATTCAGGGCTGCACAATGATTAAAGAGTGGGCGACGGTTGTCTCATGGCAGAACGGCATTGCGCTGGTGAGCTGCGATGTTAAAGCCTCATGTAATAGCTGCGCATCCCGCGCTGGCTGTGGCAGCCGCGTGCTGAACAAGCTCGGGCCACAAACATCGCACACGATTTCAGTGCCAAGCGAACAGCCGCTGATGGCCGGGCAGAAGGTGGAACTGGGCATCGCGGAAGGCAGCCTGCTCAGCTCCGCTATGCTGGTGTATCTCTCTCCGCTGGTCGGCCTGTTTATCATGGGTGGTCTGTTTCAGATGCTGTTTGGTACCGATATGGCCGCTATGTGCGGTGCCGCATTGGGTGGCGTGGGGGGATTCTGGCTTGCCAAAGGTCTCTCCCCAACGCTTGCCGCGCGCGAGGAGTGGCAGCCTGTCATTCTCAGCGTTGGGCTGGCGCCAGACCAGCTTCGTATTGAAACGCTCTCTTCTGAGGCCCGGTGATCCATCGGGCTTTATCTTTTTTTACACCCTAAAACAGAAAACGTCCTTTCTTCACGCTATACCAGTCTCTAAGTGCATTTCCAGGTAGCGAGGATGTAGTGTAGAATGCTGCGTTTTCGCACTGAAAAACGTCAGGCTAAGAACAGCGGCCTCCAGGAATTCGTAAGGCATAATTATTTAACTATATGAAGAACATACGTAACTTTTCGATCATTGCTCACATTGACCACGGTAAGTCGACGCTGTCTGACCGTATTATCCAGATTTGCGGTGGCCTGTCTGATCGTGAAATGGAAGCCCAGGTTCTGGACTCCATGGACCTGGAACGCGAACGCGGTATCACCATTAAAGCGCAGAGCGTTACGCTTGATTACAAAGCGGCTGATGGTGAAACCTATCAACTGAACTTTATCGACACCCCAGGCCACGTTGACTTCTCCTATGAAGTATCACGCTCGCTCGCGGCCTGTGAAGGCGCGCTGCTGGTGGTGGATGCCGGGCAGGGCGTTGAAGCCCAGACCCTGGCAAACTGCTACACCGCGATGGAAATGGATCTCGAAGTTGTGCCGGTTCTGAACAAGATCGACCTGCCAGCCGCCGATCCTGAGCGCGTAGCGGAAGAGATTGAAGATATTGTCGGCATTGACGCGACCGATGCCGTGCGCTGCTCCGCGAAAACCGGTGTCGGCGTCACCGACGTGCTGGAACGTCTGGTGCGTGATATTCCGGCCCCGGAAGGCGATCCGGATGCCCCGCTGCAGGCGCTGATTATCGACTCCTGGTTCGATAACTATCTGGGCGTTGTCTCCCTGGTGCGTATTAAAAACGGCACCATGCGCAAAGGCGACAAAATCAAGGTTATGAGTACCGGACAGGTCTATAACGCCGACCGTCTGGGTATCTTCACGCCAAAACAGGTTGATCGCACCGAGCTGACATGCGGCGAGGTAGGCTGGCTGGTCTGCGCCATCAAAGACATCCTCGGCGCGCCGGTGGGTGATACCCTGACGGGTGCGCGTAACCCGGCAGATAAAGCGCTGCCAGGCTTTAAAAAGGTGAAGCCGCAGGTTTACGCGGGCCTGTTCCCGGTCAGCTCTGACGACTACGAAAACTTCCGTGATGCGCTTGGCAAGCTGAGCCTGAACGATGCCTCCCTGTTCTATGAGCCAGAAAGCTCAACGGCGCTGGGCTTCGGCTTCCGCTGCGGCTTCCTTGGTCTGCTGCACATGGAGATCATTCAGGAGCGTCTGGAGCGTGAATACGATCTGGACCTGATCACCACCGCGCCGACGGTAGTATATGAAGTTGAAACCACCTCGAAAGAAGTGATCTACGTCGACAGCCCATCCAAGCTGCCGCCGTTGAACAATATTCACGAGCTGCGTGAGCCGATTGCCGAATGTCACATGCTGCTGCCGCAGGAGTTCCTGGGCAACGTCATTACGCTGTGTATTGAGAAGCGCGGCGTGCAGACCAACATGGTTTACCACGGTAACCAGGTGGCGCTGACCTACGAAATCCCGATGGCGGAAGTGGTACTCGACTTCTTCGACCGTCTGAAGTCGACCTCCCGTGGCTATGCGTCACTGGATTACAACTTCAAACGCTTCCAGGCCTCCAACATGGTGCGTGTGGACGTGCTGATCAACGGCGAGCGTGTGGATGCGCTGGCGCTGATCACCCACAACGACAATGCGCCATACCGTGGCCGCGAGCTGGTTGAGAAGATGAAAGATCTGATCCCGCGTCAGCAGTTCGATATCGCGATTCAGGCGGCCATTGGCAACCATATTATCGCGCGTTCCACCGTGAAACAGCTGCGTAAAAACGTTCTGGCGAAGTGCTATGGCGGTGACGTCAGCCGTAAGAAAAAGCTGCTGCAGAAGCAGAAAGAAGGTAAGAAGCGTATGAAGCAGGTCGGTAACGTCGAGCTGCCGCAGGAAGCATTCCTTGCCATCCTTCATGTTGGTAAAGACGGCAAATAACCCTAAGGAGTTGGCATGGCGAACATGTTTGCCCTGATCCTGGTCATTGCTACCCTGGTGACAGGTCTGCTGTGGTGTCTGGATAAGTTTATCTTCGCCCCAAAACGTCGCGAACGTCAGGCTGCCGCACAGGCAGCCACTGGCGATGGGATTGACGCGAAAACCCTGAAGAAAGTCGGCCCGAAACCGGGCTGGCTGGAAACGGGCGCCTCGGTATTTCCGGTGCTGGCGATTGTGCTGGTGGTACGTTCGTTTATTTACGAGCCGTTCCAAATCCCATCAGGTTCAATGATGCCAACGCTGCTGATCGGTGATTTTATTCTGGTAGAGAAGTTTGCCTACGGCATTAAAGATCCTATCTACCAGAAAACGCTGATCGAAACCGGTCATCCGAAACGCGGCGACATCGTGGTGTTCAAATATCCGGAAGATCCGCGCCTGGACTACATCAAGCGCGCGGTAGGTCTTCCGGGTGATAAAGTGACTTACGATCCGGTTGCGAAAGAAGTCACCGTTCAGCCGGGCTGCAGCTCCGGTACCGCATGCGAAAACGCGCTGCCAATCACCTACTCAAACGTTGAGCCAAGTGATTTTGTGCAGACCTTTGCTCGTCGTAACGGCGGCGAAGCGACCAGCGGATTCTTCCAGGTACCGAAAGGTGAAACCAAAGAGGACGGCATTCGTCTGGTTGAGCGTAAAGAGACGCTGGGCGATGTGACGCACCGAATCCTCACCGTGCCAATCGCGCAGGATCAGCTGGGTATGTACTATCGCCAGCCGGGCCAGCAGCTCGCGAGCTGGATTGTACCGCCAGGGCATTACTTCATGATGGGTGACAACCGCGATAATTCAGCTGACAGCCGTTACTGGGGCTTCGTGCCGGAAGCGAATCTGGTCGGTAAAGCTACCGCCATCTGGATGAGTTTTGAGAAACAGGAAGGCGAGTGGCCGACCGGTGTTCGACTGAGTCGTATCGGCGGAATCCATTAATTCTCAATAAATGAACGCGTAGCCGCTTTAATTAGCGGCTACGTGAATTATTTCCACGATAAATCTCTTCGAACTAACGACATCCCCTGTCGTTGTGTATAGAATATTCCCCCGAAGTTTAAGGTTGGCCCTGCAAGGGTGCCACGGCACACGAAACCGCGTTGGTTTTCTCAGGTCGGTTTCGTGTGCTGCATTTTTGACGCATTCATTTATTGGTATCGCATGAACCCCATCGTAATTAATCGGCTTCAACGGAAGCTGGGCTACACTTTTCATCATCAGGAGTTGTTGCAACAGGCATTAACCCACCGCAGTGCCAGCAGCAAACATAATGAGCGTCTCGAGTTTTTAGGCGACTCTATTTTAAGTTTCGTGATTGCGAATGCGCTTTATCATCGTTTCCCGCGTGTGGATGAAGGGGATATGAGCCGCATGCGCGCCACGCTGGTTCGGGGTAATACCCTTGCGGAAATCGCGCGCGAATTTGAACTGGGCGAATGTCTGCGTCTTGGGCCGGGTGAACTGAAAAGCGGCGGCTTCCGTCGTGAATCTATTCTTGCCGATACGGTCGAAGCATTAATTGGTGGTGTGTTCCTGGACAGCGATATCCAGACCGTAGAAAAGCTGATCCTTAACTGGTATCAGACCCGTCTGGACGAAATCAGCCCGGGCGATAAACAAAAAGATCCGAAAACGCGTCTGCAGGAATATTTGCAGGGTCGTCATCTGCCGCTGCCGTCTTATCTGGTGGTGCAGGTTCGTGGCGAAGCGCACGATCAGGAATTTACCATCCATTGCCAGGTCAGTGGCCTGAGTGAACCGGTGGTGGGCACAGGTTCAAGCCGTCGTAAGGCTGAACAGGCTGCCGCCGAACAGGCGTTAAAAATGCTGGAGCTGGAATGAGCGAAGAAAAGACCTATTGCGGATTTATTGCCATCGTCGGACGTCCGAACGTTGGCAAATCCACTCTTCTGAATAATCTGCTTGGGCAGAAGATTTCTATCACCTCGCGTAAGGCGCAGACCACGCGTCACCGCATCGTCGGTATCCATACTGAAGGCGCGTATCAGGCGATCTACGTCGATACCCCGGGCCTGCACATGGAAGAGAAGCGTGCCATCAACCGTCTGATGAACAAGGCGGCGAGCAGCTCGATTGGCGACGTGGAGCTGGTGATCTTCGTTGTGGAAGGCACCCGCTGGACGCCGGACGACGAGATGGTGCTGAACAAGCTGCGTGACGGCAAAACGCCGGTCATCCTCGCGGTCAACAAAGTGGACAACGTGCAGGAAAAAGCCGATCTGCTGCCGCATCTGCAGTGGCTCGGTAGCCAGATGAACTTCCTCGACATCGTTCCGCTGTCTGCAGAGACGGGTCTGAACGTGGACACCATCGCGGGCATCGTGCGTAAACATCTGCCGGAAGCGATTCATCACTTCCCGGAAGACTACATCACCGATCGCTCTCAGCGCTTTATGGCGTCTGAAATCATTCGTGAAAAGCTAATGCGTTTCCTGGGCGCTGAACTGCCGTATTCTGTGACGGTGGAGATCGAGCGTTTCCAGAGCAACGAGCGTGGCGGCTACGACATCAACGGCCTGATCCTCGTTGAGCGTGAAGGGCAGAAGAAGATGGTGATCGGCAATAAAGGTGCCAAGATCAAAACCATCGGCATTGAAGCCCGTAAGGACATGATGGAGATGTTCGAAGCGCCGGTTCACCTCGAACTGTGGGTGAAAGTGAAATCTGGCTGGGCCGATGATGAGCGTGCTCTGCGCAGCCTCGGTTACGGCGAAGACCAGTAACTCAAGACGACGAGTATGATGGAAGGATGGCAGCGCGCCTTCGTTCTGCATAGTCGTCCCTGGAGCGAAACCAGCCTGATGCTGGACGTCTTCACGGAAGAGTCGGGCCGCGTGCGTCTTGTTGCCAAAGGCGCACGTTCCAAACGTTCTAACCTGAAAGGCGCCCTACAGCCTTTCACACCGCTGCTGGTTCGCTTTGGTGGGCGAGGGGAAGTTAAAACCCTGCGCAGCGCCGAAGCCGTCTCCCTGGCGCTTCCTCTCTCCGGCATCACGCTCTACAGCGGTCTGTATGTCAATGAACTCATTTCACGCGTTCTTGAACATGAGACTCGCTTCTCTGAACTTTTCTTTGATTATTTGCACTGTATCCAGGCGCTGGCTGGCGCAACCGGCACGCCCGAGCCTGCGCTGCGGCGTTTTGAACTGGCGCTGCTGGGCCATCTTGGGTACGGGGTCGATTTTCTGCACTGTGCGGGCAGCGGTGACGAAGTGGAAGACACCATGACCTACCGCTACCGCGAAGAAAAAGGCTTTATTGCCAGCGTCGTGATCGACAACAGCACCTTTACCGGGCGCCAGCTCCGGGCGCTGTATGAGCGCGAGTTTCCCGATCGGGAGACCCTGCGCGCAGCAAAACGCTTTACCCGGATTGCCCTCAAGCCGTATCTTGGCGGCAAGCCCTTAAAGAGCCGCGAATTATTCAGGCAGTTTGTGCCGAAACGTTAGACCACAGAATCGAAAAGAAAACCGAGGATTGTCATGGCTGAATTACTGTTAGGCGTCAACATCGATCATATCGCCACGCTGCGTAATGCGCGCGGCACGGCGTATCCCGATCCGGTTCAGGCGGCGTTTATCGCTGAACAGGCTGGCGCCGACGGCATTACCGTTCACCTGCGTGAAGACCGTCGCCATATCACTGACCGCGACGTTCGCATTCTGCGCCAGACGCTGGACACCCGTATGAATCTGGAGATGGCGGTCACCGAAGAGATGCTCGCCATTGCCTGCGAGACCCAGCCGCACTTCTGCTGCCTGGTGCCGGAAAAACGCCAGGAAGTCACGACCGAAGGCGGTCTGGACGTGGCCGGCCAGCTCGACAAAATGCGCGATGCCTGCAAGCGCCTGGCGGATGCCGGTATCCTGGTTTCGCTGTTTATTGACGCCGATTTCACCCAGATTAAAGCGGCAGCCGACGTGGGCGCGCCGTATATCGAAATTCACACCGGCTGCTATGCCGATGCCAAAAACGATGCCGAGCAGGCCAAAGAGCTGGAGCGTATTGCTAAGGCGGCCACCTACGCGGCGAGCCTGGGCCTGAAGGTCAATGCCGGTCACGGCCTGACCTACCATAACGTGAAGGCCATTGCCGCCATCCCGGAAATGCACGAGCTGAACATCGGTCACGCGATCATTGGCCGCGCGGTAATGAGCGGCCTGAAAGAGGCGGTCGCCGAGATGAAACGCCTGATGCTGGAAGCGCGTCAGTAATGGCCATTCTGGGCTTAGGCACCGATATCGTGGAAATAGCCCGCATTGAAGCGGTGATCGCCCGCAGCGGCGATCGCCTCGCAAGGCGCATGCTGAGCGATAACGAATGGGCCATCTGGGAAGCGCATCAGCAGCCGGTGCGTTTTCTGGCGAAGCGTTTTGCGGTAAAAGAGGCGGCGGCCAAAGCCTTCGGGACCGGCATTCGTAACGGTCTGGCGTTCAACCAGTTTGAAGTGTTTAACGATGAGCTGGGTAAGCCAAGCCTGCGTTTATGGGGCGAGGCGCAAAAGCTTGCAGAGAAGCTGGGCGTGAATCACATGCACGTGACGATCGCGGATGAACGCCACTATGCCAGCGCGACGGTGATCATCGAAAGTTAAAGTTTGTCCGCGTGGTGCATCAGGACAAACTTATCCCACAGCTGCTCTTCGCTCTCGACGTGCGCCGGATCCTTCAGAATGGTATTCGGGATTGGGCACACTTTCTGACAGGTCGGCGTTTCATAGTGGCCGATGCATTCGGTGCAGCGGTCGCTGTTAATCTCATAAATGCTGTCGCCCATCGAAATGGCCTGGTTCGGGCATTCGGGCTCGCACATATCGCAATTAATGCATTTTTTGGTAATTAACAGCGCCATCAGGAAATTCTCAGAAACAACACAAACTGGGCGGGCATTATACGCGTCAAACCAGTTTCTTTACCAGTTCTTCGCTGTGGCGAATGCGCTCTGGCGCTCGCTCCAGATCCTGCTGCACCAGCGCCATAAACAGCAGGTCCGTCAGCATCATTTGTGCGCTGGTGGACGAGATAGCCGCGCTGCGCGTGGCCTGCTCCTCGGCAATGGTATATAAACAGCGCGTGGCCCGCTGCTGCAGGGCATTTGGCGTAAAACCGGTGATTGCCAGAATTTTACCGCCGACGCGCAGCGCTTCATCAGTTGCCATGTTGATTTCACGACGCTCGCCGGAGTAAGAGATGGCCAGCAGCAGATCGTCAGGATCCATCGCCTGTACGGTCGCCAGCAGGGCGTGCATATCCTGTTCGACGATGGCGTTAAGGCCAATTTTCGTCAGCTTCCAGCCAAAGTTACGCGCCACAAGTCCGGACGCGCCGATGCCGGTCAGAACGATCCGCCGCGCGCTACGCAGCATCGCCACGCTCTCCAGCAGCTTCTCTTCCGTATTCACATCGAGCGTCGCATGCATGGCGGCCACGTTCTCTTTGATCAGCTTTTCGCCGACCAGCCGCATCGGGTCATCGCCGCGGATCTGATTATGCACCGGCATGGACTGCGGATTGGGGTTGCTGACCAGTGCTTCGCTAATCGCCAGCTTGAGGGCAGGGAATCCCTTAAAGCCAATCTTCTGGGCAAATTTCACCACGCTGGACTGGCTCACGCCGGCTTCACTCGCCAGCTGCTGCGAGCTGAGATGGCGCGCGCGATCGGGTTGAGAAAGCAAAAAATCCGCCAGCTTCTTGTCGCTTTGGGCAAAGCCTGCGTAGCGCTGGCGAATGCGAATTAAACAGTTCATACGGTCTCCTGGCGAAAATGTGATTATCTGCGCAAATACGAATTTTGCTCGCCTGAATGAATTTTATATTCCATTATAGTGTGATTATTATGAATTAAAAATTCTTGAGGTACAAAAATGAATCTTGGCTCACTTGTTTCTGAAACGCGTAACCCGCAAACCATGGATCTGGATGCGCTCTCCACCCTGGAGCTGGTTAACCGCTTTAATCAACAGGATACGCTGGTCGCTCAGGCAGTGAAAGAGACATTACCCGAGGTGGCGAAAGCGGTCGATGCGGCGGCGGAAGCCCTCAAGGCCGGTGGACGCATTATTTACATGGGCGCGGGGACCAGCGGGCGTCTTGGGGTTCTGGACGCGTCAGAATGTCCGCCCACATTTGGGGTGCCGCATGGTCTGGTCGTTGGGTTAATTGCCGGTGGACCCGGTGCGCTGCTGAAAGCCGTTGAAGGGGCGGAAGATAACAAACAGCTGGGCGAGGATGACCTGAAGGCGCTGAATCTGACGGAGAAGGATCTGGTGGTCGGTCTGGCGGCATCCGGGCGCACGCCCTACGTCATTGGCGGCCTGGAATACGCCAACCAGACCGGCTGCACGACGGTGGCCATCTCCTGTAATCCGGGCTCCCCGATTGCGCAGGTGGCCGCTATCGCTATCTCTCCGGTGGTCGGGCCGGAAGCGCTCACCGGCTCCACGCGCCTCAAGTCCGGGACCGCGCAAAAGCTGGTGCTCAATATGATCTCCACCGGCGCGATGGTTAAGTTCGGCAAGGTGTATCAGAACCTGATGGTGGATATGCAGGCCACCAACGTCAAGCTGGTGGACAGAGCCTGCCGCATGGTGATGGAGGCGACGGGCGCAGGCCGTGAAGAGGCCGAAGCGGTACTCAAACAAACCGATCATGATGTTAAACCTGCCATTCTGATGATTTTAAGCGGGCTGGATGCGGCGACCGCGAGAGCAAAACTCGATGCGCATAACGGCTTCTTACGGGCGGCATTAGAAAACTAACAGAGGCGTCTATGGACAAAACAGCAGCGCTCGCCAGCGATATCCTGCGGGGGATCGGCGGGGAAAAAAATATTCAGCGTCTCGAAAACTGCATGACGCGCGTGCGCGTCGAGGTGCATAACGACGACCAGCTTGACGTGCCGGGTCTGAAGCAACTGTCCGGCGTCAGCGGTTACGTGAAGCAGGGCCAGCAGCACCAGCTGATCGTCGGCCCAGGGAAAGCGGCGCAGGTTGTCGATGCTATGCGCGCGCTGATGGGCGTTAGCGCGAGCGTATCGATTGACGATACTGAGCGCACCAAAGCGCAGGCGAAAGCCAAATACAAAGCCCCCATGAGCGACGCGCTGCGACAGCTGGCCAACGTCTTTATTCCGCTGATCCCGGCGTTTATTGCCTCCGGCCTGATCACCGGGATCATCAATATCCTCAAGCGACCGGATATCGTGGGGGATTTCGCCACGCAGTATCCGAACCTGCTGGGGATTCTCGGGATCTTCGGCAGCGCGGTGTTCGCCATTATGAACATTATTGTCGGGGTCAATACCGCGAAGGTGTTTGGCGGATCGCTGGCGATGGGCGGCGTGATGGCGGGCATCTTGTCCAGCCCGCAGCTGGCGCAGATTACGCTGTTTGGTGAGGCGCTTCAGCCGGGCCGTGGCGGGGTGATAGCGGTGCTGCTGGTGGTCATCCTGATGTGCTGGATCGAGAAAAGGCTGCGCGCGATTTTGCCCGGTTCGATTGAGCTTATCCTCAACCCGCTGCTGACCACGCTGATTACCGGTAGCGTAGCGATTGTGGCCCTCCAGCCGTTAGGCGGGTGGATCTCTGAAGCCATCGCTCACGGTGCGTCTCTGGCGATTGACCGCGGCGGGCTGCTGGTTGGCGCTGTGCTTTCCGGTACCTTCCTGCCGCTGGTGCTGACCGGCCTGCACCAGGGGCTGGTGCCGATCCACGTCGAGCTGGTGCAGGCGCACGGCTATAACGCGCTGCTGCCTATCCTGTCGATGGCGGGCGTGGGGCAGGTCGGCGCGGCGATTGCCGTACTGATGAAAACCCGCAACGCGCGTCTGAAAAAAATGATTAAAGGCGCACTCCCGGTCGGACTGCTCGGCATCGGCGAGCCGCTGATTTTCGGCGTTACGCTGCCGCTGGGTAAACCGTTCCTCGCGGCCTGTCTGGGCGGAGCGGTAGGCGGGGCGCTGATCAGCTACTGGAAAGTCGCCACCGTGATCACCTTTGGGCTTTCCGGTTTACCGCTGGCATTAACCATCGTGACCGGAAAAGTGATGCTCTATCTGTTAGGCTATTTAGTAGCGGTGATCGCCGGGTTCCTTTTTACCTGGCTATTAGGATTCAACGACCCAGAGGAGTAAGGTTTGGCAAATCACGCGCGTCGCGTTGTCTTTTTCGATCTGGATGGAACGCTGCATCAGCAGGATATGTTTGGTACGTTTATGCGTTACCTGCTGCGGCGTCAGCCTTTGAATGCGCTGCTCGTGCTACCGCTCTTACCCGTTATCGGTATCGCGCTGCTGGTGAAAGGCCGTGCGGCGCGATGGCCGATGAGTCTGCTGCTGTGGGGATGTACCTTTGGGCACAGCGAAGCGCGGCTCAAACAGCTCGAAAAGGATTTTGCGCACTGGTTTCGCGGTCACGTTGCGGCCTTTCCTGTTGTACAGGCGCGCCTGACCAGCTACCTCGACGCGAACGATGCCGACATCTGGCTGATTACAGGCTCCCCGCAGACGCTTGTGGAGCAGGTCTACTTTGATACCCCCTGGCTTCCGCGCGTGAATCTTATCGCCACGCAAATTGCCCGCGGTTACGGCGGCTGGGTGCTAACCCTGCGCTGTCTGGGGCATGAAAAAGTGGTCCAGCTGGAGAAACGCATCGGTACGCCGCTGCGCCTGTACAGCGGCTACAGCGACAGCAAACAGGACAACCCGCTGCTCTATTTTTGCCAGCATCGCTGGCGCGTCACGCCGTCAGGTGAACTCCAGCAACTCGAATAGTCTTATCCATAAGGGGTGTGTATAATGCCGCCGCTTTTCGACTGGAGTATCAACCGTTGTCCAACCCTGAATACAATCATGAATACTGGATGCGCCACGCGCTAACGCTCGCTCAGCGTGCCTGGGACGAGGGCGAAGTGCCCGTAGGCGCCGTGCTGGTCCACAATAACCAGGTGATTGGCGAAGGGTGGAACCGTCCGATTGGCCGCCACGATCCTACCGCGCATGCCGAAATTATGGCGCTTCGTCAGGGCGGTCTGGTGCTGCAAAACTATCGCCTGCTTGATACCACGCTGTATGTGACGCTGGAGCCGTGCGTGATGTGTTCCGGGGCGATGGTGCACAGCCGGATCGGGACTCTGGTTTTCGGGGCGCGGGATGAAAAAACCGGCGCGGCCGGCTCACTGATGGACGTGTTGGGGCACCCCGGAATGAACCACCAGGTGAAGACTATCGGCGGGGTGCTCGCACCAGAGTGTTCGGGGCTATTAAGTGATTTCTTTCGAATGCGCCGTCAGCAGAAAAAGCAGCAAAAGGCAGAATTGAAGCTGTCGGGCGATTAAGTTCGTCCGGCGCCACGACCGGATAACTTTGAGCCAGCCGTTTGGCCTCTGTCGCCTCTTTCTCTTTCTCCAGCAGATACCCGACCAGGCTAATCTGATATTTACGGATATTTTCCACGTAGGCGTAGGCTTCATGCCCGCGCGCGTAGCCGTATGTCAGTTTGTTATACCATGGCTTCTGGCTCAGCAGCGGCAGGCGCTGCTTTACGTCTGACCAGCTGTCCGGGTTGCCTTTCGTTTTGGCCGTCAATGCTCGCGCATCCAGCATATGCGCATAGCCCATATTGTAGGCCGCCAGCGCGAACCAGATCCGCTCCTCTTCCGGCACCGTTTCCGGGACTTTGGCCATCATATCCTGCAGGTAGCGCGCGCCGCCGCTGATGCTTTGTTCGGCATCGGTACGGTCATTCACGCCCAGGCTCAGCGCGGTATTTTTGGTTAACATCATCAAACCACGTACCCCAGTCGGGGACGTGGCCTGGGTATCCCAGTGGGATTCCTGATACGAAATAGCCGCCAGCAGTTTCCAGTCAATTTCCTGGGCGTATTTTTCGAACAGCGGCTGCAGGTCCGGCAGGACGCTGTCTACCGCGCGCAGGAAGCTGCGGGTGTCAACGTAGTCAAAGTCATCACCGTGCCCGAGGTACTTCTCCTCCAGACGCGCCAGCGTACCGTCTTCATTGATGGTGTTGAAAAAATCAAGCATCGCGGCAGAGAAGGTCTGATCGTCATCAAGCTGGCTAAACCAGGTCACGGGCTGCTCGTCGGTAACGTCCAGCGCCACGGCGATTTCAGGATGCACGCGCTGGAACAGGCTGATTGCGACCGAATCGGCAATGGTGTAGGGCACTTTCTGGTCTTTTACCTGCTCAAGCAGCTCCGTCGTGCCGAGTTTCGGATCCACCGTCCAGCTCAGGTCGGGATATTTTTTCTCCTTGAGCTCACGCAGGTCGTCAATCACCACGTGGCCGGGCGCAATCGTCAGCTGCCGATCGTTAATCGAAGCCAGCGAGCGCGGGCGCAGGCTCCCGACGCGGTAAACCAGCTGCTGCGAAACGGAGTAGTAGGTCGGGCCCGGCTGGTAGTTCTTGCTGCGCTCGCTGTTATACACCAGCCCGGCGGCAAGCATGTCGGCATCGTCGTTATCGAGGTCGTCAAAAAGCTGATTGATATTCTGGCGGACGGTGATTTTAAGCTTCACGCCAAGATAATCGGCGAACTGTTGTGCCAGCTCATAATCCAGACCAATGATTTTGCCGTTGATGTCGCTGTAAATGAGCGGGGAGTTGAGGGTACTGACGCGCAATTCCCCCCGCTCCTGAATGGCGGCGATACGGTTTTCGGCTTTGCCGAACCAGGGGATAGAAGGCCAGAGGGCCACTGCCAACAGCAACGTTACAATGCCGATGAGCAGATAATTAATCTTTAATTTTTTCAATTAGTTAATTCTCTGCGACGCCGGTTGCCTCAGTTTGCTGTAGCCATGTTAATAATAAGGTTTGCCATTGAATGAGCGGCATTTTGCGTAAACTTGCGCCACTTGGCAACCAATTAGAGAGACAGGTCACATCTATTGTTAAACCTCTGGGCAAATTTTATTTCGACGCAAACGGTTTCGTCGGCGCTCAGGATTCTCTATAATGACGCCCGTTTTCCCCCCTTGCGCACACTGTAAGCGCCCCGGCGCTTCGAAGACGAGAGACTTATGATGGAAATTCTGCGTGGTTCGCCTGCACTGTCTGCCTTCCGTATCACTAAACTGCTGGCACGTTTTCAGGCGGCCGACCTTCCGGTAAGCAATATTTACGCTGAGTATGTCCATTTTGCTGACCTGAATGCCCCCCTGAATGCAGAGGAGCGCGTACAGCTGGAACGCCTGCTCAAGTATGGCCCAAGCCTCAGCAGCCATACGCCAACCGGCAAACTGATCCTTGCGACGCCGCGTCCGGGCACCATCTCCCCCTGGTCTTCCAAAGCCACCGACATCGCCCACAACTGTGGCCTGAGCCAGATTAACCGTCTGGAGCGCGGCGTGGCGTACTACGTGGAAGCCTCAACCCTGAGCGACGCGCAGTGGCAGGCGGTTGCGGCTGAGCTGCACGACCGCATGATGGAGAGCGTATTTGCCTCTCTCAATGACGCACAGAAGCTTTTCTCCCACCATCAGCCTGCGCCAGTACAGAGCGTGGACCTGCTAGGGCAGGGCCGTCAGGCGCTGATCGACGCCAACCTGCGTCTCGGCCTGGCGCTGGCAGAAGACGAAATCGACTACCTGCAGGATGCGTTCGTTAAGCTCAACCGTAACCCGAACGACATCGAACTTTACATGTTCGCGCAGGCTAACTCTGAGCACTGCCGCCATAAGATTTTCAACGCCGACTGGATTATTGACGGCGAACAGCAGCCGAAGTCGCTGTTCAAAATGATCAAAAACACCATGGAGCAAACCCCTGACCACGTGCTGTCTGCCTATAAAGACAATGCCGCGGTTATGGAAGGCTCCGAGGTGGGCCGCTTCTTCGCCGATCGCGAAGCAGGGCGCTATGACTTCCATCAGGAGCCCGCGCATATCCTGATGAAGGTTGAAACCCACAACCACCCGACGGCGATCTCCCCGTGGCCGGGTGCGGCTACCGGCTCCGGCGGTGAAATCCGTGACGAAGGGGCGACTGGTCGTGGTGCAAAACCAAAAGCGGGTCTGGTCGGTTTCGCCGTCTCCAACCTGCGTATCCCGGGCTTTGAACAGCCGTGGGAAGAAGATTTCGGCAAGCCAGAGCGCATTGTAACCGCCCTGGATATCATGACCGAAGGTCCGCTGGGCGGCGCGGCGTTTAACAACGAGTTTGGCCGTCCGGCGCTGAACGGTTACTTCCGTACCTATGAAGAGAAAGTGGACAGCCACAACGGCGAAGAGCTGCGCGGCTACCACAAACCGATCATGCTGGCAGGCGGGATCGGCAACATCCGTGCCGATCACGTGCAGAAAGGCGAGATCGTCGTCGGCGCGAAGCTGATCGTACTCGGCGGCCCGGCGATGAACATCGGTCTGGGCGGCGGTGCGGCCTCTTCGATGGCCTCCGGCCAGTCTGATGCGGATCTCGACTTCGCGTCCGTGCAGCGTGACAACCCTGAGATGGAGCGCCGCTGCCAGGAAGTGATCGACCGCTGCTGGCAGCTGGGTGATGCCAACCCAATCCTCTTCATCCACGACGTGGGCGCGGGCGGCTTGTCCAACGCCATGCCGGAGCTGGTGAGCGACGGCGGCCGCGGCGGTCGCTTCAACCTGCGCGACATCCTGAGCGATGAACCGGGCATGAGCCCGCTGGAAATTTGGTGTAACGAATCCCAGGAGCGCTACGTGCTGGCCGTTGCGGCGGACCAGCTGCCGCTGTTTGACGAGCTGTGCCGCCGCGAGCGCGCGCCGTATGCCGTCATCGGTGAAGCGACCGAAGAGCCGCATCTCTCCTTGAGCGATACACATTTCGACAACCAGCCGATCGATCTGCCGCTCGACGTCCTGCTCGGTAAAACGCCGAAGATGACCCGCGACGTGCAGACCCGCAAGGCTGCGGGAAAAGCGCTGGATCGCCAGGGCATCACCGTGGCAGAAGCGGTTAACCGCGTGCTGCACCTGCCTGCTGTGGCAGAGAAAACCTTCCTGGTGACCATCGGCGACCGTACCGTGACCGGTATGGTATCCCGCGACCAGATGGTCGGCCCTTGGCAGATCCCGGTGGCGAACTGCGCCGTGACCACTGCGAGCCTCGACAGCTACTACGGCGAAGCGATGGCGCTGGGCGAACGCACCCCGGTGGCGCTGCTGGATTTCGCCGCCTCTGCCCGTCTGGCGGTCGGTGAAGCGCTGACCAACATCGCCGCGACGCAGATTGGCGATATCAAACGTATCAAGCTCTCCGCAAACTGGATGGCCGCAGCCGGCCACCCGGGCGAAGATGCTGGCCTGTATGAAGCCGTGAAGGCGGTGGGTGAGGAGCTGTGTCCAGCACTCGGCCTGACCATTCCGGTGGGTAAAGACTCCATGTCGATGAAAACCCGCTGGCAGGAAGGTAACGAGCAGCGCGAGATGACCTCTCCACTGTCGCTGGTGATCACCGCGTTTGCCCGCGTGGAAGACGTGCGTCACACCGTTACGCCGCAGCTGGCGACTGAAGATAACGCCCTGCTGCTGATTGACCTGGGTAAAGGCCACAACGCGCTGGGCGCCACCGCGCTGGCGCAGGTTTACCGTCAGCTTGGCGATAAGCCAGCCGACGTGCGCGACGTGGCGCAGCTGAAAGGCTTCTACGACGCGATTCAGGCGCTGGTGGCGCAGCGTAAGCTGCTGGCCTACCATGACCGTTCCGACGGCGGCCTGCTGGTGACCCTGGCAGAGATGGCCTTCACCGGCCACTGTGGCGTGGAAGCCAACATCGCTACGCTTGGCGAAGACCGTCTGGCTGCGCTGTTCAACGAAGAGCTGGGCGCCGTGATTCAGGTGCGTGCAGCGGATCGCGATGCGGTTGAAGCGATTCTGGCGAAGCACGGTCTGGCAGACTGCGTCCACTATCTGGGTAAAGCCGTTCAGGGCGACCGCTTCGTCATTGAAGCAGACGGCCATGCGGTGTTCAGCGAAAGCCGAACCACGCTGCGCATGTGGTGGGCGGAAACCACCTGGCAGATGCAGCGCCTGCGTGATAACCCTGAATGTGCCGATCAGGAGCACAACGCGAAGGCCAATGACCAGGATCCAGGCCTGAACGTGAAGCTCTCCTTCGACATTAACGAAGACATCGCTGCGCCGTACATTGCGACCGGCGCGCGTCCAAAAGTGGCGGTGCTGCGCGAGCAGGGCGTTAACTCCCACGTTGAGATGGCTGCGGCCTTCCACCGCGCGGGCTTTGACGCTATCGACGTCCACATGAGCGATCTGCTGGCCGGACGTACCGGTCTGGAAGATTTCCAGGCGCTGGTGGCGTGCGGCGGCTTCTCCTACGGCGACGTGCTGGGCGCAGGCGAAGGCTGGGCGAAGTCCATCCTGTTTAACAGCCGCGTGCGCGACGAGTTCGAAACCTTCTTCCACCGTCCGCAGACCCTGGCGCTGGGCGTGTGTAACGGCTGCCAGATGATGTCTAACCTGCGTGAGCTGATCCCGGGCAGCGAAGCCTGGCCGCGCTTTGTGCGTAACCAGTCTGACCGCTTCGAAGCGCGCTTCAGCCTGGTGGAAGTGACCCAGAGCCCGTCTCTGCTGCTGCAGGGAATGGTCGGTTCACAGATGCCAATCGCCGTTTCCCACGGCGAAGGTCAGGTAGAAGTGCGTGATGCTGCGCATCTGGCTCAGCTGGAGAGCAAAGGCCTGGTGGCACTGCGCTTTGTCGATAACTTCGGCAAGGTCACGGAAACCTACCCGGCTAACCCGAACGGCTCCGCCAACGGTATTACGGCGGTGACCAGCGAAAGCGGTCGCGCGACCATCATGATGCCGCACCCGGAACGCGTGTTCCGCACCGTGAGCAACTCCTGGCACCCGGAAAACTGGGGCGAGGACAGCCCATGGATGCGCATTTTCCGCAATGCGCGTAAGCAATTGGGTTAAGTTTTAGTCCCACATCCTTCCAGGCCCGGTAAGCGAAAGCTCAACCGGGCTTTTTTTTATTTGTGTCGCATAATTGCGACAGACCGGCAACTTAAGTGTCTCCAAAAAGAGACATTTAAGTTATTGATTTATATATGGCAGGAAAGGTTTCCGTTAAGGTGTTGCTTAATAGCGACACTTAGCCTGAAAATCATTCAACCGATAATTAACAAGCTTAACGAGTAAAAGCTTTATATTTCAATATGTTAATATTTTGTTTTGCATTCTGGCACGGGTGTTGCATAATATTAACCAGTGGCTCATTCACCTTCTTATGTCAGCCCCTTCGGGAAGCGCTACATAAACTTCGAATGACGCACAAAAAGGTGCCTGCCGTCCAACTACTGATCATAGCGATGCTTTATCAGGCCAGGGCGAAACGTCGAGTTAGGCACCGCCTCATTCCATGACAAAGCCGGGTTTTTACCCGGCTTTGTTGTATCTGAAGGGCAGACTCAGTTACGCTCTGCGTAAACCCCCATTAAGAGAGTAATGCGTTGAAACGCTGGCCCGTTTTCCCCCGCTCCCTGCGGCAGCTCGTCATGATGGCCTTCCTGCTGATTCTGCTGCCGCTGCTGATCCTTGCCTGGCAGGCGTGGCAAAGTCTGAACGCGCTGAGCGCGCAGGCGGCATTGACCAACCGCACGACGCTCATTGACGCCAGACGCAGTGAAGCGATGACAAACGCCGCCCTGGAAATGGAGCGTAGCTATCGTCAGTATTGCGTGCTTGACGATCGAACGCTGGAAAAGGTTTATCAGAGTCAGCGCAAACGCTACAGCGAAATGCTGGACTCTCATGCGGGGGTTTTGCCTGACGACAGGCTGTATCAGGCGTTACGTCAGGATTTGAACGATCTCGCGCAGCTGCAATGCAGTACCCGCGGCCGGGTGGCGGCGGCCCCCCCACGCCTCGAAGCTTTTGCCAGTGCCAACACCGAGATGGTGCAGTCAACGCGTACGGTGATCTTCTCCCGCGGTCAGCAGCTTCAGCAGGAGATTGCCGAGCGCGGCCAGTTCTTCGGCTGGCAGGCGCTGGTGCTGTTCCTGGTGAGCCTCGGGCTGGTTCTGCTCTTTACCCGCATGATCATCGGCCCGGTGAAGGGGATCCAGCGGATGATCAACCGCCTGGGGGAGGGGAAATCGCTCGGGGATACGGTCGCCTTTAAAGGTCCTCGCGAGCTGCGATCCGTAGGCCAGCGCATTATCTGGCTGTCCGAGCGCCTGGCGTGGCTTGAATCACAGCGTCATCAGTTCCTGCGCCATATCTCCCATGAGCTTAAAACGCCGCTGGCCAGCATGCGCGAAGGGACGGAACTGCTGGCGGACGAAGTGGCTGGGCCGCTTACGCCCGAACAGAAAGAAATTGTCGAGATCCTGGATAACAGCAGCCGTAATCTACAGAAGCTGATTGAGCAACTGCTGGATTACAACCGCAAGCTGGCAGATGGGGCGGTCGTACTGGAAAACGTCGAGATTGAACCGCTGGTGGATATGGTGATATCCGCCCATAGCTTGCCAGCAAGAGCTAAAATGATGCATACCGGTGTAGAGCTGAATGCGCCGACCTGTCTCGCTGAACCCATGCTGTTAATGAGCGTGCTGGATAATCTTTATTCCAATGCGGTGCACTATGGTACTGAATCCGGTAACATTTATATCCGAAGCTATACGAAGAGTTCCCGGGTGTTTATCGACGTCGCTAACACCGGCACCCCGATCCCCGATGACGAAAAATCCATGATCTTCGAGCCCTTTTTCCAGGGGAGTCATCAGCGGAAAGGTGCGGTGAAAGGAAGCGGTCTGGGCTTGAGCATTGCCCGGGACTGCATACGACGCATGCAGGGTGAGCTAAACATTGCCACGGACGAACGTTCGGATGTTTGCTTCCGTATTGAACTGCCCCTGAGCCGGAAAAATCAATAAAATGAATCTATGTCTGGTGAGTATGTCACACGTTTTTTCCCGCGCCGTACGCGCGGTGTTTTCCCGCCGCACGCTTCGCCTGAGCCTGCCCTGTTTATTTCTGGCAGGGTGTGTTTCCCATGTGCCGCAAAGTGCCATTACTGATAAACAAGAAGATAAATGGCCCGATAACCAGCTGGCCGATTTCCTCTCGACCCGCTGCGAAGACATCTGGAACCTGTCAGGGCATGACGTCGAAAGCAACCCGCTGTTCTGGCTGCGTGGAATAGATTGCGCCCAGCGTCTGGCGCCGGTAGACGCCCGCTCGAAGGCGGCGATGCTGGATGACGACACCTGGCAGGACGCTTTCAAGCGCGGCATTTTGCTGGCTGATGCGAAAATTACCCCCGTTGAACGCCGCGTTAATGTAACCCGACTGGACACGTTTGTGGTCAATCTACCCGTACAGGTACGCCCGGTATACCAGCTCTGGCGCGATGGCCAGACGCTACAGCTTCAGCTTTCTGAAGAGCGCTCCCGCTACAGCAAGCTGCAACTGTCAACCGACAGCGAGCTTGATACGCTGCGTCAGCAGCAGCAACATTTACGTACCCAGCTGGATACCACGACGCGTAAGCTGGAGAACCTGACCGATATCGAAAGACAGCTCTCGTCGCGTAAATATCAGCCGGGGAGTTCATCCGCTGCGCCGGACAGCGATACGCCGAAACAAGAGGACGTGAAGCATGACGAGCCGTAAACCAGCCCATCTCTTACTGGTGGATGACGATCCCGGGCTATTAAAGCTGCTGGGGATGCGTCTGGTGAGTGAGGGCTACAGCGTCGTGACCGCGGAAAGCGGGCTGGAGGGGCTGAAAATTCTCAGCCGAGAGAAAATCGATCTGGTGATAAGCGACCTGCGGATGGATGAAATGGATGGCCTGCAGCTGTTCGCGGAGATCCAGAAGCAGCAGCCGGGTATGCCCGTAATTATCCTTACCGCGCACGGGTCGATCCCGGATGCGGTTGCCGCGACGCAGCAGGGAGTATTCAGCTTCCTGACCAAGCCGGTGGACAAAGACGCGCTTTATAAGGCTATCGACAGCGCGCTGGAACATGCCGCCCCGGCGGGGGATGAAGCGTGGCGGGAGTCTATCGTCACCCGCAGCCCCGTGATGCTGCGCCTGCTAGAGCAGGCGAGGATGGTGGCGCAGTCTGACGTCAGCGTGCTCATCAACGGCCAGAGCGGAACCGGGAAAGAGATCCTGGCGCAGGCGATCCATAACGCCAGCCCGCGCAGCAAGAACGCTTTTATTGCGATTAACTGTGGCGCGCTCCCGGAGCAGCTGCTTGAATCGGAACTGTTTGGTCACGCCCGAGGCGCATTCACCGGGGCGGTAAGCAGCCGGGAAGGGCTATTCCAGGCCGCGGAAGGCGGCACGCTGTTCCTGGACGAGATTGGTGACATGCCCGCGCCGCTGCAGGTCAAGCTGCTGCGCGTGCTGCAGGAGCGCAAAGTGCGCCCGCTGGGCAGCAACCGCGATATCGATATTAACGTGCGAATTATTTCGGCGACCCACCGCGATCTGCCAAAAGTGATGGCCCGCAACGAGTTTCGCGAAGATCTCTACTACCGTCTGAACGTGGTTAACCTGAAGATCCCTGCGCTTGCGGAACGTGCGGAAGACATTCCGCTGCTGGCGAACCATCTTTTGCGCCAGGCGGCCGACCGCCATAAACCGTTCGTGCGCGCGTTTTCCACCGATGCGATGAAGCGGCTGATGGCCGCAAGCTGGCCGGGTAACGTGCGTCAACTGGTGAACGTGATTGAGCAGTGCGTGGCGCTGACCTCGTCACCGGTGATCAGCGACGCGCTGGTGGAGCAGGCGCTGGAAGGGGAAAACACGGCTCTGCCGACGTTTGCAGAAGCGCGCAATCAGTTCGAACTGAACTATCTGCGTAAGCTATTGCAGATCACTAAAGGCAACGTGACCCACGCGGCGCGCATGGCCGGACGCAACCGCACCGAATTCTACAAGCTGCTGTCACGTCATGAGCTTGAAGCGAACGATTTTAAAGAGTAGTACCGCAAAATTCGCTTGAATATGATACTGTGAGCAATCGATTACGAGGCAGCTTACAGGCAAGAGTTTAAGGACCCACCATGAAAAAGATTGATGCGATTATTAAACCTTTCAAACTGGATGATGTGCGTGAAGCGCTGGCGGAAGTCGGCATCACCGGGATGACCGTGACGGAAGTGAAAGGTTTTGGTCGTCAGAAGGGCCACACCGAGCTTTACCGTGGCGCAGAGTACATGGTCGACTTTCTGCCGAAAGTAAAAATTGAAATCGTGGTCAGCGACGATATCGTCGATACCTGTGTGGACACCATTATCCGCACGGCGCAGACCGGCAAGATTGGCGACGGTAAAATCTTCGTCTTTGACGTGGCGCGCGTGATCCGTATCCGTACCGGCGAAGAAGACGACGCGGCGATTTAAATATTTTCCAGGCCGGGTAAGGCGCAGCCGCCATCCGACGAAAAAAAGCCCCTCAAACGAGGGGCTTTTTGCATTACAGCACCTTATGCGGGCCGAAGCATTCGTAATGAATGTTGTCCTTGTTCACGCCCAGCTCAACCAGCTGCTTCGCGGCATACTGCATAAACGCCACCGGTCCACAGACGTAGAACTGCGTCTCCGGTGCGCTGAACGCACCTTCATGCTGGCGTAAATCCATCAACCCTTCACTGTCAAATTGCGCGATCCGCTTCCGTCGGCAGGCGATACCAGGTGTGCGCGGTGAAACGCGGCAGGGAGGCCCCGAGCGTTTTCACTTCATCTGCAAAAGCGTGCACGTCGCCGTTCTCGGCCGCATGGAACCAGTTAACCTGCGCCCCGTGGTGTGATCTTGCCAGCGTATCAAGCATCGCCAGCATCGGCGTTTGGCCGACGCCCGCAGAGATCAGCGTGACCGGCGTATTGGTGTCAACGGCCATAAAGAAATCGCCCGCCGGCGCGGCCAGATGCACCACGTCGCCCACGTTAGCTTCGTTGTGCAGCCAGCTGGAAACCTGACCGCCGTCCTCACGCTTCACCGCAATGCGGTAGCCTTTGCCGTTTGGCTTGCGGGTAAGGGAATACTGGCGGATCTCCTGATGCGGGAATCCTTCAGGCTTCAGCCACACGCCCAGATACTGCCCTGGCTGGTAATCGGCCACCGGTTGACCGTCCACCGGCTCAAACTCGAAGCTGGTGATTAATGCGCTGCACGGCGTTTTCTCAACGATGCGGAACGCGCGCGTGCCTTTCCAGCCGCCGTTCTTGCTGGCGTTTTCGCTGTAGATCTGCGCTTCACGGTTGATAAACACGTTTGCCAGCACCCCGTAGGCTTTACCCCACGCGTCCAGCACCTCCTGGCCCGGGCTGAACATCTCGTCCAGGGTTGCCAGCAGGTGTCCGCCCACGATGTTGTACTGTTCAGGTTGGATCTGGAAGCTGGTATGTTTCTGCGCGATTTTTTCCACCGCAGGCAGCAATGCTGGAAGGTTTTCAATATTGCTGGCGTAGGCCGCGATGGCGTTGAACAGCGCTTCACGCTGATCGCCGTTACGCTGGTTGCTCATGTTGAAAATTTCTTTGAGCTCCGGGTTGTGCGTGAACATGCGATCGTAGAAATGGGCGGTGAGTTTAGGGCCGGTTTCCACCAGCAGGGGAATGGTGGCCTTTACGGTAGCGATGGTTTGAGCGTCGAGCATAGCTGCTTCCTTCCGATGTGACTTTAATGATGTATTTTAAATGCATCTTATAAAAATACCCCTGCGTTGTAAATGGTTCTTTGCAAGATGAAAAATATGCATCACAAACCTGAAAAGAAATCCGCTGGAAAGGGCGAGAGCTTTATTCCTCAAACCCTTGCGTGGCGGGTAGGAAAACGTTTGCGTAAAATCGTTTGTCAAGACCTGTTATCACAGAACTAATCAGTTATACTGTTGCCCGTCGTCCAACAGGACTGCCTTTTCAGGCCAAAATTTACTTGTTAGCTGAGTCAGGAGATGCGGATGTTAAAGCGTGAAATGAACATTGCCGATTATGATGCCGAACTGTGGCAGGCTATGGAGCAGGAAAAAGTACGTCAGGAAGAGCACATCGAACTGATCGCCTCCGAAAACTACACCAGCCCGCGCGTTATGCAGGCGCAGGGTTCTCAGCTGACCAACAAATACGCTGAAGGTTACCCGGGCAAACGCTATTACGGCGGTTGCGAGTATGTTGATATCGTTGAGCAGCTGGCTATCGACCGTGCGAAAGAACTTTTTGGCGCTGACTACGCAAACGTGCAGCCGCACTCTGGCTCTCAGGCTAACTTCGCGGTCTACACTGCGCTGCTGCAGCCGGGCGATACCGTTCTGGGTATGAACCTGGCGCAGGGCGGCCACCTGACTCACGGCTCCCCGGTTAACTTCTCCGGCAAACTGTACAACATCATCCCTTACGGTATTGATGAGTCCGGTAAAATTGACTACGAAGACATGGCGAAGCAGGCTAAAGAGCACAAGCCGAAGATGATCATCGGTGGCTTCTCTGCTTACTCCGGTATCGTTGACTGGGCAAAAATGCGTGAAATCGCAGACAGCATCGGTGCTTACCTGTTCGTTGACATGGCGCACGTTGCGGGTCTGATCGCCGCAGGCGTTTACCCGAACCCGGTTCCACACGCTCACGTTGTGACCACCACCACCCACAAAACCCTGGCGGGTCCACGCGGTGGCCTGATCCTGGCGAAAGGCGGTGACGAAGAGCTGTACAAAAAACTGAACTCCGCGGTGTTCCCAAGCGCGCAGGGTGGCCCATTGATGCACGTTATCGCGGCAAAAGCGGTTGCGCTGAAAGAAGCGATGGAGCCAGAGTTCAAGGTTTACCAGCAGCAGGTTGCTAAGAACGCCAAAGCGATGGTGGAAGTGTTCCTGAACCGTGGCTACAAAGTGGTATCCGGCGGGACTGAAAACCACCTGTTCCTGCTGGATCTGGTTGATAAGAACCTGACCGGTAAAGAAGCTGACGCTGCCCTGGGCCGCGCCAACATCACCGTGAACAAAAACAGCGTGCCAAACGATCCGAAGAGCCCGTTCGTGACCTCCGGTATTCGTATCGGTTCTCCGGCCGTAACTCGCCGCGGCTTTAAAGAAGCGGAAGTGAAAGAGCTGGCTGGCTGGATGTGTGACGTTCTGGACAACATCAATGACGAAGCGGTTATCGAGCGCGTCAAAGGTAAAGTTCTGGATATCTGCGCACGCTTCCCGGTCTACGCATAATTCCTCTGCCCTGCAGAAATAAAAAAGGCCGCGCTTGCGGCCTTTTTTTATGGCTTAACGCCGGTCCAGGGAAATAGCCCCCGGCCCAACAATGGCCAGCAAAATAAAGGCGCCAGCAATACTGACGTTCTTATAGAAGTTAATCATATTCGACACGACCGCATCACCGGTCATATCCCAGTAATGGTGACCGATAATCGCCGTGCCCAGGGTATAGAACACAAACAGTACCGCGAGAGGACGGGTGAAAAAGCCCAGTACGATCAGAATGGCGGCAGGCACTTCCATCACTACCGCAATAATGGCCGCCAGCATGGGCATCGGCGTTCCCAGCGAGGTCATGTATTGTACGGTGCCGCTAAACCCCGTCAGTTTTGGATAACCAAAGATAATAAACAGCACGACAAGTGCGATGCGGCCAATGAGCAGCAGCAGGTGACGTGACTGGCCGAAATCGAGATAACGTAGTGAGTTCATGGCAGAAAAACCTCTGCAAGTGGAGTAATTTAAACGTAATACATATTTTCATTCCCTGCCATAAGCCAGACGATTACACAAGATGTTAAATTTTCGTTAATTTATAGCAGGCTATCTACTTGCTTAATTCTTATATTCTCGCCAGACTATGGCCTCGATTTCGGGAGGGATTCATGGTCTTGCATTCCACGCGCTGGCTGGCGCTCAGTTATTTCACCTATTTCTTTAGCTACGGCATTTTTCTGCCTTTCTGGAGCGTCTGGCTTAAGGGTATCGGCCTGACGCCCGAGACCATCGGTGTCCTGCTCGGGGCCGGGCTGGTGGCGCGTTTCCTCGGCAGCCTGCTTATCGCCCCGCGCGTCAGCGATCCCTCCTTACTGATCAAGGCCGTGCGCATTCTTGCTCTGCTGACGCTGGTCTTTGTTGCCTGCTTCTGGGTCAGCCACCAGTTTGCCTGGCTGATGGTGGTGATGGTCGGCTTTAACCTGTTCTTCTCGCCGCTGGTACCGCTGACGGATGCCCTGGCGAACACCTGGCAAAAGCAGATCACCATGGACTATGGACGCGTGCGCCTGTGGGGCTCTATCGCCTTTGTGATTGGCTCTGCGCTGGTGGGGAAACTGGTCAGCCTTTACGATTACCGCGCCATTCTTGCCCTGCTGAGTATCGGTATTGCCTCGATGCTGCTGGGCATGCTGCTGCGACCGTCGGTGATGCCGCAAGGGGAAAGTCGCCATCAGGAGAGCGCGGGCTGGCCCGCGTGGCAGAGCCTGGTTGCACAGAGCTGGCGTTTTCTGGCGTGTGTCTGTCTGCTTCAGGGGGCACATGCGGCGTACTATGGCTTCAGCGCCATCTACTGGCAGGGAGCGGGATATTCTGCTTCTGCAGTGGGCTATCTGTGGTCGCTGGGCGTAGTGGCTGAAGTCATTATCTTTGCCCTGAGCAAAAAACTGTTCCGTCGCTTTGGCGCGCGTGACCTGCTGCTGCTTTCCGCCGTGTGCGGCGTGGCGCGCTGGGGGATTATGGGCTGGACGACCGATCTGCCGTGGCTGATTGTGGCGCAAATTCTTCACTGCGGTACCTTTACCGTGTGCCATCTGGCGGCCATGCGCTATATCGCAGCGCGCGAGGGCGGAGACGTTATTCGTCTGCAGGCCGTCTATTCTGCGGTAGCCATGGGGGGCAGTATCGCGATCATGACGGTCTTTGCGGGGTTCCTTTACCAGCACCTGGGGCATGGCGTGTTCTGGGTAATGGCGCTGGTGGCGCTACCGGCAATGTTTGTTCGACCGAAAGTGGCCGCACGCGCGTAACTACGATTCCAGCATGGCGCGAATATGTTCTTGCTGCTGCGCGTTTAATGTCTCAACGGCATGAATCAGCGGTGGCGAGAACAGCGGCAGGGCCGTAGGGTAGGGGGTGATAACCAGCGCGGCTTCGCGCGGTGCCCCCTCTTTCTGGAAAGCCTGTAGCGTCAGATAGCGAATGTTGAGCGGCAGCAGCGTCAGCTCGCGAAGCTGCTGTTCAATCAGGTCCTCACTGGCTTTATCGTCTCCCGTCAGCAGGATCACCTGTTTTTCGTGCAGATCGGTCTCCTGCATCAGCCAGGCACCGAAAATCACAGCCACCAGACTCATCTCTTCATCGGAAAAACGCAGCCCAAACTCCGCTTCCAGCTCAAACAGCGCTTCCTTCGTGGTGCGTAACAGCCGGGGATAGAGACGGTGGATCTCCTCCGGCAGGCTATTGTCGATGCCGATCTCAAACAGCGAGCGGTCCAGCGCCTGAGCAAGGTGGATATACAGCTGATCGGTGAGCCCTTGCTCATCGCTGAAGTTCATCCCGGTCTGCGAGCGAAAGCGGGCGACCATGCGTACGATGGCCCGGCGCAAACGCTGATCCTGCTGGTGTTTATCGAGCACCGGGTCGGGCGTGCGGAGCATCATAAACAGCAGCGCCAGAAACAGCTGTTCATCCCCGTGGGCACCCTGCGGGACGCGCCGTCTCCAGTGGCGCACGATCTCCTGCGCTGTAAAATACTCCCCTCTTGACTGGGTCCAGCTGCGCTGAACGTGAGAAAACTGCGGCGTATTCCCGAGCTGGTGCTGAATAAGGCAGTATTGCAGATAGAGCTGTAAAAACTGGACGTCGCGGCATTCAAACTGGCGCTGCAGCTTGCGAGAGCAGAAGCCGATCAGCGCCTGCAGGTTCGCATCGTCATAAAGCGGACGCGCGATGCCGTGTTGTTTAAGCGCGGTTTTTAATGCGGGGGTAAACTGGTGCGAGACAAACTGCGGGCAAATCCGCAGCGCCCGGCGCAGCCAGTGCAGCAGGCATAAACGCTGATTCAGGGCTGTACCTTCAATCCGGTAGCTGCCGTCGTGGTGCGTGACGATATCCAGCCGGTGATAGCGCTGGATTTCATCGCGCGTCTCGGCTATATCTTGCCGTGCCATCGCGTCGTCCACGCCGTTGGCAGCAATTATGCTCTGTGCGGTGACGGCAGCATCGGGCAGGTAAAGCATCAAAAGCACCTGGCAGCGGCGCTGCGAACTGGAAAGCACAGATGGAATTTCAAGCGTCGTCATCATCTGTCGGGTATCCAGTGTGAATGTTTGATAAGAATAGCTAAAGGATGAACGCTGAAAAGCGCGCCGGCAGGCCTTTCATTCAGGATTGCTGGGGAACATCACAGAATTTTTGACGTGAGGAATTGATGCAAACAGTTAAACAAAGTGCGATGGCGTTATTTTTGGCGGTTATCAGCTTCACCGCCAGCGCACACCCTCACAGTTTTATTGACCTCCAGACCGAGCTAGTCACCGACGGCACGCAGCTCAGCGGCCTGAAAATGCGCTGGACGATGGATGAAATCACCTCGGCCGATCTGCTCTATGATGCGGGAAATGCGAAGCCCGGTGATGAAATCTGGAAAAAGCTGGCGGCAGAAGTGATGGCCAACGTGCTCGGCCAGCACTATTTCACCGAGTTCTGGCATAACGGGCAAAAGGTCAAATTTCTGAACCGACCCACGGAATACGGGATGACGCGCGAAGGGCACCAGGCGGTGCTGACGTTCGTGCTCCCGCTGGCGCACCCTCAGCCGCTGGCGGGGCAAACGTATCGCTTTTCCACCTTTGACCCTACCTATTATGTCGACATGCGCTATGACAAAGACAGCGACGTGCGGCTGCCGGACGCGCTGCAAAAAAGCTGCAAAATCGGCGTTCATACCCCGAAGCCCAGCGAAGAGACGCTGAACTTTGCGGTCTCTCTCGACAAGGAAGATGCCCCGCCTGAGGACATGGAATTGGGTAAACAGTTCGCGCAGGAGGTGACGTTACAATGTCAGTGATCTCTTCTCCGGTTCGAAAACAGCGCCGCTGGCTGCACCTCTGGCCGCTGGCGATCTTTTTGCTGTTCGCCGTTTGCGGTGCGATGTGGCTTTGGCAGGCCTGGCCGCAGGTCATGATGAAAAGCATTATCTGGCAGCGTGAGGTCAACCAGCAGATGAGCGGTCTGCTGAAGGCGGTGGCGGAGAATCCGACAAAGGCGGGCGGTTCCCTGCTGGCGTTCAGCTTTATCTATGGCGTGCTGCACGCGCTGGGGGCGGGGCACGGCAAAATTGTCATCACAACCTGGCTCGCCACGCATCCGTCAAAGCTGAAATCAAGTATCGGCCTGACGCTGGCCTCCTCGCTGCTTCAGGGCGGCGTGGCGATTGCGCTGGTCGTGGTCGTCCTTTCGCTGTTACAGCTTCCCGCGCGCCAGCTGCACATGAGCAGCTTCTGGCTGGAGAAGGGGAGCTACGCGCTGGTGGGCGTGCTGGGGCTGATCCTGTGCTGGCGGGCGCTGAAAAAGCTGCGCGCGCTGCTGCGAAAGCCAACGTTCAAATCCTTTACGCCGCACCACGTTCATGATGAACACTGCGGCTGCGGGCATCAGCATTTGCCCACGCAAGAACAGTTGCAGAACGGCGACGACTGGCGTGCGCGGCTGATGATTGTTCTCTCGATGGGTATGCGCCCGTGCTCGGGTGCCATCATGGTGCTGCTTTTCAGTAAGGTGATTGGCGTGTTCGGCTGGGGCATGCTGTCCGCGCTGGCGATGGCGGCAGGAACCTCTCTCACTATTTCGTCTTTAGCGCTGCTGGTACACAGCTTCCGTCAGCTGGCGGTCAAACTCAGCGGCAATAAAACGCCGGTGCTGTGGCGACAGGTAGGGTGGACCACGCTTGCGCTGGCGGGCGGGGTCATTCTGTTGGTGGCGGCGGTAACCATGTGGATGAGTGCGGTGCCGGTGGGAAGGGGATTACGGCCGTTTTAGTTGGGATCCCCTCTCCCACAGGGAGAGGGGATTACCGGGATTAACGCTTCAGCGCATCGCTCAGTTCATCACGCATGTTGGCCAGCATGGCTTTAACAACGCGTGGGTTACCCGCAACGATGTTGCCGGTAGACATATAGTTATGGCCGCCGGTGAAGTCGCACACAATGGCGCCTGCTTCACGCGCGATCAGCTCGCCCGCAGCAAAATCCCATGGCTTCAGTGAGAGTTCGAAGTAACCGTCAACGCGGCCGGTTGCCACGTAGGCCAGATCCAGCGCAGCAGAACCGGTGCGACGGAAGTCCGCGCATTCGGTGAACAGTTTGCCCAGGATATTCATGTAGGTGGTCGCGTGCTGTTTCGCCTTGAACGGGAAACCGGTCGCCAGAATGGTGCCGTCCAGATCGCGTGCGTTGCTGCAGCGCAGACGGTAGCCGTTCAGCTGTGCGCCCTGACCGCGGGTCGCGGTGAACAGTTCGTTACGCATTGGATCATACACAACGGCGACTTCAGTACGGCCTTTAATGCGTACTGCGATAGACACAGAGAAGTGTGGCAGGCGTTTAACGAAGTTGGTGGTGCCATCCAGTGGATCGATAACCCATTGAACATCCTGATCGGTACCTTCATGTTCACCGCTTTCTTCGGTGATGATGGTGTGCTGTGGGTAAGATTTGCGGATCGTTTCGATAATAATCGCTTCTGCGGCTTTATCGACGTTAGTCACGAAATCATTGCTGCCTTTCTGGCTGGTTTCTACGGAGTCTGGCGTTTCGTAGTGTTTGGCAATTACATTACCCGCCTTGCGCGCTGCGCGCACGGCGATGGTCAGCATCGGATGCATCGGTCTCTCTCACTGGATGTTAAAGAACAGGAAAATCGGCGCAGAGTATAGCAGCGGGATCGGATTATGTCTCCCGTTTATGATAATATGCCCGAATATTCTTCAGACACTGAATTCAGACATTAAAAATTATGCTGCAAAACATTCGAATTGTGCTGGTCGAAACATCGCATACCGGCAACATGGGCTCCGTTGCCCGCGCTATGAAAACCATGGGCTTAACGAACCTGTGGCTGGTTAACCCGCTGGTGAAGCCTGACTCTCAGGCGATTGCTCTGGCGGCCGGTGCCAGCGACGTAATCGGCAATGCCCAGATCGTCGATACCCTTGACGAAGCGCTGGCCGGCTGCAGCCTCGTTGTCGGTACCAGCGCGCGTTCACGCACGCTGCCGTGGCCAATGCTCGATCCGCGTGAATGCGGCCTGAAAAGTGTCTCGGAAGCAGCACAGGCACCGGTTGCGCTGGTGTTTGGCCGCGAGCGCGTAGGCTTGACTAACGACGAGCTGCAGAAGTGTCATTATCACGTCGCGATTGCGGCAAACCCGGAGTACAGCTCGCTAAACCTGGCGATGGCGGTGCAGGTTATCGCTTACGAAGTACGAATGGCGTGGCTGGCGACGCAGGAGAAAGAGGTCGAGCCAAAAGAAGAGACGGCTTACCCGCTGGTGGATGACCTTGAGCGCTTCTACGGTCATCTGGAGCAGACGCTGCTCTCAACCGGCTTTATTCGCGAAGGCCACCCGGGGCAGGTGATGAACAAGCTGCGCCGTCTGTTTACCCGCGCGCGTCCGGAAAGTCAGGAGCTGAACATCCTGCGCGGGATTCTTGCGTCGATTGAGCAGAAGAATAAAGAGTAGTGTCGATTTCCTCCTCTCCCTGTGGGAGAAGGGCGGGGTGAGGGCATCAGCCCGCACCTGGGTTATGAAGGCACAGAAGGTTAAATACCTGACTAAAACAGTCAAGTAAATAGTTGACCATTTTAGTCAGGAATGTCAGACTTGGCCCTGCTATGCAATACCCCCATTTTACAATAAAAAACCCCGGGCAGGGGCGAGTTTGAGGTTAAGTAAGACATGAGACTGACATCTAAAGGGCGTTATGCCGTGACCGCGATGCTGGACGTTGCGCTCAACTCCGAAGCGGGCCCGGTTCCGTTGGCTGATATTTCTGAACGACAAGGGATCTCCCTCTCTTACCTGGAACAGCTGTTCTCCAGACTGCGTAAAAATGGACTGGTTTCCAGCGTTCGTGGCCCAGGCGGCGGTTATCTGCTGGGTAAAGACGCGGGCAGTATTGCAGTTGGCGAAGTGATCAGCGCAGTTGACGAATCCGTTGACGCGACCCGTTGCCAGGGTAAAGGCGGCTGCCAGGGCGGCGATAAGTGCCTGACCCACGCGCTGTGGCGCGATCTGAGCGACCGTTTGACCGGCTTCCTCAACAACATCACCCTCGGTGAGCTGGTGAATAACCAGGAAGTTCTGGACGTATCGGGCCGTCAGCACGGCCATGATTCCCAACGCAGCACCCGCGCGCAGGACGCTATCGACGTCAAACTGCGCGCGTAATAAAACGATAAGTATTTCAGAATCAGGCCGGGGCGAAGACTCGCCCCGTGTACTCGGTCGTACATCCAGCCGGTTGCCTGATTCCTTGCATTGAAGCGATGTACGGAGTTTATAGAGCAATGAAATTACCGATTTATCTCGACTACTCCGCAACCACGCCGGTGGACCCGCGTGTTGCCGAGAAAATGATGCAGTGTCTGACCCTGGACGGAAACTTTGGTAACCCAGCTTCCCGTTCACACCGTTTTGGCTGGCATGCTGAAGAGGCGGTTGATATCGCCCGTAATCAGATTGCTGACCTGGTCGGTGCCGACCCGCGTGAAATTGTTTTCACCTCCGGCGCGACCGAATCCGACAACCTGGCGATCAAAGGTGCAGCCAACTTTTATCAGAAAAAAGGCAAGCACATCATCACCAGCAAAACCGAACACAAAGCCGTGCTGGACACCTGTCGTCAGCTGGAGCGTGAAGGGTACGAAGTCACCTATCTGGCGCCACAGAGCAACGGCATTATCGATCTGAAAGAGCTCGAAGCGGCCATGCGTGATGACACCATTCTGGTCTCCATCATGCACGTTAACAACGAAATCGGCGTCGTGCAGGACATCGCGACCATCGGCGAAATGTGCCGCGCGCGCGGTATCATCTATCATGTGGACGCGACTCAGAGCGTGGGCAAACTGCCTATCGACCTGAGCCAGCTGAAAGTGGACCTGATGTCCTTCTCCGGCCACAAAATCTATGGTCCGAAAGGGATCGGCGCGCTGTACGTTCGTCGTAAACCACGTATCCGCATCGAAGCACAGATGCACGGCGGCGGTCACGAGCGCGGCATGCGTTCCGGTACGCTGCCTGTTCATCAGATCGTGGGCATGGGCGAAGCCTACCGCATTGCAAAAGAAGAGATGGAAACCGAGATGGCACACCTGCGCACGCTGCGTAACCGTCTGTGGGATGGCGTGAAAGATATGGAAGAAGTGTATCTGAACGGCGATCTCGAGCAGGGCGCACCGAACATCCTCAACGTCAGCTTCAACTATGTTGAAGGCGAATCGCTGATCATGGCGCTGAAAGACCTGGCGGTTTCTTCCGGTTCTGCCTGTACCTCTGCAAGCCTTGAGCCATCCTACGTGCTGCGTGCGCTGGGTATGACTGACGAGCTGGCACACAGTTCTATCCGTTTCTCTTTAGGTCGTTTCACTACCGAAGAAGAGATTGACTACACCATCAAGCTGGTTCGCAACTCCATTGGCCGTCTGCGCGACCTTTCTCCACTGTGGGAAATGTTCAAGCAGGGCGTGGATCTGAACAGCATTGAATGGTCACATCACTAATCGGTACATAAGGAGAATTCAATCATGGCATACAGCGAAAAAGTCATCGATCATTACGAAAACCCACGCAACGTTGGCTCTTTTGACAACAGCGACGAATCTGTTGGAAGCGGCATGGTCGGTGCGCCAGCGTGTGGCGACGTGATGAAGTTGCAGATTAAAGTCAACAATGAAGGTATCATTGAAGACGCGCGCTTCAAGACCTACGGCTGCGGTTCTGCAATTGCGTCCAGCTCCCTGGTTACCGAATGGGTTAAGGGCAAGTCTCTGGACGAAGCACAGGCAATTAAGAACACGGATATTGCTGAAGAACTCGAACTGCCACCGGTGAAAATTCACTGTTCAATTCTGGCAGAAGACGCGATCAAAGCCGCCATTGCGGATTACAAAAGCAAACGTGAAGCAAAATAATTGAGGTTTGAGTATGTCGATTACCCTTAGCGACAGCGCTGCCGCGCGAGTAAGCTCTTTTCTGGCGAACCGTGGTAAAGGCTTTGGCCTGCGACTGGGCGTACGTACCTCCGGCTGTTCTGGTATGGCTTACGTACTGGAGTTTGTTGACGAACCGGCGTCTGACGACACCGTGTTTGAAGACAAGGGCGTGAAGGTGGTGGTCGATGGCAAAAGCCTGCAATTCCTCAACGGCACTCAGCTGGACTTCGTTAAAGAAGGCCTGAACGAAGGGTTCAAGTTCACGAACCCGAACGTCAAAGACGAGTGTGGTTGCGGCGAAAGCTTCCACGTTTAACCGCGCGTCATCCGAAACCCCACCGTGGCGTTACCCGCTGCGCGTGGGGTTTGTTCTAACAGGCTACCCCTGAGATTGTTATGGATTACTTCACTCTCTTCGGACTACCCGCTCAATACCCGATCGATCTCCAGGCGTTGACGATCCGTTTTCAGGATCTGCAGCGTCAGTACCATCCGGACAAATTCGCGAGCGGTACTCAGGCAGAGCAGCTGGCTGCGGTTTCCCACTCTGCCACCATCAACCAGGCCTGGCAGACGCTGCGCCACCCGCTGGCGCGCGCTGAATATCTGCTCTCGCTCCACGGTTTTGATCTGGCGAGCGAACAGCACACCGTGCGCGACACGGCGTTTCTGATGGAGCAGCTGGAGCTTCGCGAAGAGCTCGATGAGATTGAACAGGCCAAAGACGAAGCGCGTCTGGAAAGCTTTATCACGCGCGTGAAGGGCATGTTCGATACCCGTCATCAGCAGATGGTGGAGCAACTGAACAACGAGACCTGGGATGTGGCGGCAGACACTGTGCGCAAACTCCGTTTTCTCGATAAACTGCGAAGCAGTGCTGAACAACTCGAAGAAAAGCTGCTCGATTTTTAATTTCGGAAGCAATTATGGCCTTATTACAAATTAGTGAGCCTGGCTTAAGTGCCGCACCGCACCAGCGTCGTCTGGCGGTGGGTATCGATCTGGGCACCACCAATTCCCTCGTGGCGACCGTGCGCAGCGGCCAGGCGGAAACGCTGGCCGACGAGCAGGGGCGCCATCTGCTGCCTTCCGTGGTCCACTACCAGCAGCAGGGTCACGCGGTAGGCTATGACGCCCGCGCTAACGCCGCGCGCGATCCGGCCAACACCATCAGCTCCGTCAAGCGCATGATGGGCCGCTCGCTGGCCGATATTCAGACCCGCTACCCGCATCTGCCGTATCAGCTGCAGGCCAGTGAAAACGGCCTGCCGATGATTGCGACCGCGGCCGGTCTGCTGAACCCGATTCGCGTTTCCTCCGACATCCTCAAAGCGCTGGCGGCGCGCGCTACGGCGACGCTCGGCGGCGATCTGGACGGCGTAGTCATTACCGTTCCGGCCTATTTTGACGACGCACAGCGCCAGGGCACCAAAGACGCCGCGCGTCTGGCGGGCCTGCACGTGCTGCGTCTGCTGAACGAACCGACGGCGGCGGCGATTGCCTACGGCCTCGATTCCGGTCAGGAAGGGGTGATCGCGGTTTACGATCTCGGCGGCGGGACGTTTGATATCTCTATCCTGCGCCTGAGCCGCGGGGTGTTTGAAGTACTGGCGACCGGCGGGGATTCCGCGCTGGGCGGCGATGACTTCGACCACCTGCTGGCGGACTACATCCGCGAGCAGGCGGGCATCAGCGATCGCAGCGATGCGCGCGTACAGCGTGAACTGCTGGATGCGGCCATTGACGCCAAAATCGCCCTGAGCGATGCGCAGTCCGTAAGTGTGAACGTTGCGGGCTGGCAGGGAGAGATCACCCGCGACCAGTTCAACGAACTTATTGCGCCTTTAGTTAAACGCACCCTGCTGGCCTGCCGTCGCGCACTGAAAGATGCGGGCGTTGAGGCGAACGAGGTGCTGGAAGTGGTCATGGTGGGCGGTTCGACCCGCGTGCCGCTGGTGCGTGAGCGCGTGGGCGAATTCTTTGGCCGCACGCCGCTAACCTCCATCGACCCGGACAAAGTGGTTGCCGTGGGCGCCGCGATCCAGGCCGATATTCTGGTTGGCAACAAGCCGGACAGCGAAATGCTGCTGCTGGACGTCATCCCGCTGTCGCTGGGCTTAGAAACCATGGGCGGCCTGGTGGAGAAAGTGATCCCGCGTAACACCACCATTCCGGTGGCGCGCGCGCAGGAGTTTACCACCTTCAAAGACGGCCAGACCGCGATGTCCATCCACGTAATGCAGGGCGAGCGCGAGCTGGTGCAGGACTGCCGCTCTCTGGCGCGCTTTGCGCTGCGCGGAATTCCAGCGCTGCCTGCGGGCGGGGCGCACATTCGCGTCACCTTCCAGGTGGACGCCGACGGTCTGCTGAGCGTCACGGCGATGGAAAAATCCACCGGCGTGGAATCGTCCATTCAGGTCAAGCCATCCTACGGCCTGACCGATGGCGAAATCGCCTCCATGATTCAGGACTCAATGAGCTACGCCGAGCAGGATGTGAAGGCGCGTATGCTGGCGGAACAAAAAGTGGAAGCCGCACGCGTGCTGGAGAGCCTGAACGGCGCGCTCGCTGCCGACGCCGCGCTGTTAAGCGCCGCTGAGCGCCAGGTGATTGACGACGCTGCCGCGCGCTTAAGCGCCGTGGCCGAAGGCAATGACGCTGACGCAATAGAAGAAGCCATTAAAAACGTTGATAAACAAACCCAGGACTTCGCTGCTCGCCGCATGGACAAATCTGTCCGCGTCGCGCTGAAAGGCCAGTCCGTGGACGAGGTTTAATATGCCAAAGATTGTTATTTTGCCTCATGCGGACCTCTGTCCGGATGGCGCTGTTCTGGAAGCGAAGACCGGTGAAACCATTCTCGATGTAGCCCTGCGTGCAGGTATCGAAGTGGAACACGCCTGTGAAAAATCCTGTGCCTGCACCACCTGCCACTGCATCGTGCGTGAAGGTTTTGACTCTCTCGCCGAGAGCACCGAAGATGAAGACGACATGCTGGATAAAGCATGGGGTCTGGAGCCAGACAGCCGCTTGAGCTGCCAGGCCGCGGTGACCGATGAAGATCTGGTCGTGGAATTCCCACGCTACACCATCAACCACGCACGCGAGCATTAATATGGGACTGAAGTGGACAGACAGCCGTGAAATCGGCGAAGCGCTCTACGACGCGAACCCGGATCTCGATCCGAAGACCGTACGATTCACCGATATGCATCAGTGGATCTGCGATTTAGAGGATTTCGACGACGATCCAAACGCATCCAATGAAAAAATTCTGGAGGCGATTCTGTTAGTCTGGTTAGATGAAGCAGAATAAATAACAAAACGGGCTGCCTTCAGGCGGCCCGTTTGCTAGTTGCTAATAAGGAAAAATAAAATGACCGAAGCGATGAAGATTACGCTCTCTACGCAGCCCGCCGACGCGCGCTGGGGCGAGAAAGCCAGCTACAGCATCAACAACGACGGTATTACCCTGCACCTGACGGGCAACGACGATTTGGGTCTGATCCAGCGTGCTGCCCGCAAAATCGACGGTCTGGGCATTAAGCATGTCTCGCTGGAAGGTGAAGGCTGGGACACCGACCGCAGCTGGGCATTCTGGGCGGGTTACAAAGGGCCGAAAGGCAGCCGCAAAATTGAGTGGGCGAACCTCGACGAAGCCGGTCAAAAAGAGCTGGAAAGCCGCCTGCAAATCATCGACTGGGTGCGCGACACCATTAACGCTCCGGCGGAAGAGTTAGGCCCTGAGCAGCTGGCGCAGCGCGCGGTTGACCTGCTGTGCGGCGTGGCGGGCGACAAAATGTCCTACCGCATCACCAAGGGTGAAGACCTGCGCGAGCAGAACTACATGGGTATCCACACCGTGGGCCGCGGCTCCGAGCGTCCTCCGGTCCTGCTGGCGCTGGATTACAACCCAACCGGCGATAAAGCAGCGCCAGTCTTTGCCTGCCTGGTAGGTAAAGGCATCACCTTCGACACCGGCGGCTACAGCCTGAAGCAGAGCGCGTTCATGGACTCCATGAAGTCCGACATGGGCGGTGCGGCAACCATCACCGGCGCGCTGGCGTTTGCCATCACCCGCGGTCTTAAAAAGCGCGTGAAGCTGTATCTGTGCTGCGCGGACAACATGGTGAGCGGTAACGCCTTCAAGCTGGGCGACATCATTCGCTACCGCAACGGTAAAAACGTTGAGGTGATGAACACCGACGCCGAAGGCCGTCTGGTGCTGGCCGATGGCCTGATCGACGCGTCTGCCCAGAAGCCTGAGCTGATCATCGACATGGCGACCCTGACCGGCGCGGCGAAAACCGCCCTGGGCAACGATTACCATGCGCTGTTCAGCTTTGACGACAAGCTGGCTGCTCGCCTGCTGGCAAGCGCCGCTGCGGAAAACGAACCGTTCTGGCGTCTGCCGCTCGCCGAGTTCCACCGCAGCCAGCTGCCGTCCAACTTTGCCGAGCTGAACAATACCGCCAGCGCGGCGTACCCGGCGGGTGCAAGCACCGCAGCAGGATTCCTGTCCCACTTCGTTGAGAATTATCACGAAGGCTGGCTGCACATTGACTGCTCCGCAACCTACCGTAAAGCGGCGGTTGAGCAGTGGTCCGCGGGCGCGACCGGTCTGGGCGTGCGTACCGTGGCGAACCTGCTGACGGCTGAGTAATCTTCATTGCCCTCACCCTAACCCTCTCCCACGGGGAGAGGGCCGGGGGGAGGGGGAAATGCATCATCTGGAATTGCTATGTCCGAAACCAAAAACGAATTAGAAACCCTGCTGGAGCAGGCGGCGACCGAGCCCGCCCACCGTCCGGCATTTTTCCGCACCCTGCTGGAATCCACCGTCTGGGTGCCGGGTATCGCCGCGGAAGGTGAGCAGGTCGTAGAAGACAGCGCGCTGGATCTGCTGCACTGGGAGAAAGACGACGGCACGTCGGTGATCCCGTTCTTCACCTCGCTGGAAGCGCTTCAGAAAGCGGTAGAAGACGAACAGGCGTTCGTGGTGATGCCGGTGCGTACCCTGTTTGAAATGACGCTCGGCCAGACGCTATTCCTCAACGCGAAGCTGCCGACCGGGAAAGAGTTTACGCCGCGTGAAATCAGCCACCTGATTGGCGAAGAGGGCAACCCGCTCAGCACGCAGGAAGTGCTGGAAGGGGGCGAAACGCTGCTGCTCTCTGAGGTGGCCGAGCCACCCGCGCAGATGATTGATTCCCTGACGACGCTGTTCAAAACGCTCAAGCCCGTCCGGCGCGCGTTTCTCTGCTCCATTAAAGAGCGTGCGGACGAACAGCCGGTGCTGTTGATCGGTATTGAAGCCGATGGCGATATCGACGAAATCATTCAGGCGACGGGCAGCGTGGCAACCGACACGCTGCCAGGCGATGAGCCGATTGATATCTGCCAGGTGAAAAACGGTGAGAAGGGTATCAGCCACTTTATAACCGAGCACATCACCCCGTTCTACGAGCGTCGCTGGGGCGGTTTCCTGCGCGATCTCAAAACTAACCGCATCATCTGATTACGGCGGGGTGAATATCACCCCGTTGCTTCCAGCAGCAGTAAATCCATCAGCAGCACCAGATTCGACTCAAACGACGTCACCCCTGCCGCTTCGGCGGCGAAGTGTACCGCTTCGTCATAGAGAGCAAAATGCACGTCCGCCATTCCCGCCAGCGTATTGGCGGAGGCGCGGGTAAACGCGACGATCGTCATACCGACGTTTTTGGCTATCCGCGCTTTATCCAGCACCTGTTCCGTTTCGCCGCTGCGCGAGACGGCAATAAACACCTGATAGCGGGCGGCGTTGCTGAGGAAAATATTCCGGCTGTCTCCCGGCCCGGAAATAAACGCCGTTTTGCCCAGTACCTGCAGCTTCTTGGTCAGGTACTCCGCAAACAGATAAGAAAACCCGGCGCCGTAGAGAAAGAAACTCTCTTTCTGGCGCAGCAGGTTAGCAAACTGCTGGCGTTTCACCTGGGTAACCCACTGAAAGGTATGCTGATAGTTGGCGATAAACTGATTAAACAGCACCGGGAGTTCAGGACGCGACTGCGCCTGAGCGGCAATATGCGGCGTGTCGGAGAGCAGCTGCTTGCAGTGCCAGATAAACTCGCTAAAGCCGCTGAACCCCAGCTTCTGGCACAGCCGCATAATAGTGGCGGTAGAAACGAACGTCGCCTGCGCCAGCTCGCGAACCGTGATGTTGCCCACCAGCAGCGGATGCTCCGTGAGGTGGGCGAGGACGCGATACTCCGCGCGGGTCAGCGACGCCCCGCGCGTTAAAAGCGTGGCCAGGCGGTTATCCATTATTTCGCGGGTTCGACAGGCAGATCGTCTCGCGCACCCCATTCGCTCCAGGCGCCGTCGTAGAGCGTGACGTCGCTTACGCCGAGCGTGGCGAGCGCCAGAATCACTACGCAGGCCGTCACGCCGGAACCGCAGCTGGCAATAATCGGACGATGTAAATCAACCCCTGACTGGTCAAAAATAGCGCGCAGCTCGTCGGTGGTTTTCAGCTCGCCCTCAAACACCAGATCGCCCCACGGCACGTTCAGCGCGCCCGGAATATGTCCGCGCTTCAGCCCCGGACGCGGTTCATCCGCTTGGGCATTGAAGCGCGGAGCAGGGCGGGCATCAACGATTTGCGCCGTTTTTTCATGGCTCACGACCAGCACGTCGGTCAGGCGTTTCACCACGTGGGTGTCAAAGGTCGCATCGAATTCGCCTTCCGGCAGCGTTACGTCACCCTGCTGAAGGGGCAGCTCGTCGCGCTTCCAGCCCGCCAGCCCGCCCGCCAGAATCGAGACTTTTTCTACGCCGAAGTTTTTCAGCATCCACCACGCGCGCGGTGCGGAGAAGAGGTTACCTTCATCATACACAACGAGGTGCTTATCTTTGCTGATGCCCAGCTCGCGCATCGCCACGGAAAACGCTTCCGGGCGCGGCAGCATGTGCGGCAGGGGAGAGTTGTGATCGGAAAGGGCTTCGATATCAAAAAATACCGCGCCAGGCAAATGCCCGGCACGGTATTCACCGGGCACGTCACGATGCTCTTGTCCCGGAGGGGCCATACGCGCGTCAATAATCTGAACTTCCGGATCGTCGCCGTGCTCAATCAGCCAGTCGGCAGCGACAAAATATGAGGTGGACATGGGTTGCCTCCATTCTTTTCCGTAAAAAAGGATTGTCGGTGTTTTTTCTGACACCGACAAGCAAACCACGTTCAACTCGCGAGCAAGCCCCTATTTTTTCATCGGTTCGCCGTCCTGCCAGGCTTTTTGCAGCGCAGGCCAGTAGTCGCGGTTGGCCTCGATCATCTCGTCAAGAATCGCTTTCGCATGTTCCATGGTCGGCACGGTGCGGTTGAGGGTGAACGCCTGCAGGGCTTTCTCATAGCTGCCCTCGATGGTCGCCTCCACCAGAAGCTGTTCCGAGGCGAGCTGCTGTTGCAGCAGGGTCTGATGGAACAGCGGCACCTGACCGACGCGAATCGGTTCCGGGCCTTCGGAGGTGATATAAGCGGGCACTTCCACCACGGCATCGTACGGCAGGTTGGCGATCGCCCCGCGGTTTTCCACCATTACCAGATGTCGGCTGCGCAGGTTAAAGGCCAGCGAGCAGGCGACATCAACAATAAACTCGCCGTGGACGCCCACGTGGAAGGCATCCGGCAGGATCCCGGTTCGCTTATATTCTTCGGCAGCGGCGAACAGCTTTTTCTCACGTCCGTCCATCACTTCATTGGCGCGGGTATAGTCCGGGTTCTGATGCTCCACAATCTGGTTCGGCATCAGGTAGTACTGCAGATACGGGTTTGGCAGATACTCCGGGAAGTTGTCCATGATCGGCTTGATATTGCGCCAGGTCTTCACCCATGAAGGATCGGAATGCTGCGGATCGGTTTTAGCCGCGTCTTCCGTCAGCAGGCCAAACTTTGCGATATGCTTACGCAACTCGGGCAGCTTGTCTTCGCCGTCCACCAGCACGCGGGTAAACCAGCCGAAGTGGTTCAGGCCGAAGTAGTCGACCTCCAGCTTGTGGCGATCGACACCCAGAATTGCCCCCATATTGCGCATCGCGGCCACCGGCATATCGCAGATATTCAGCACCCTCGCGTTCGGGCGCAGACGCCGCACGCCCTCCGCGACGATCGCCGCCGGGTTGGAATAGTTCACGATCCAGGCTTTTTCATGCGCGTAGCGATCGACCAGATCGATAAGCTCCACCATCGGCAGGATCGTGCGCAGGCCGTAGGCAAGCCCGCCGGGTCCGCACGTTTCCTGGCCCACCACGCCGTGACGCAGCGGGATCTTCTCATCCTGCTCGCGCATTTTATACTGGCCGACGCGCATCTGGGCGAAGACGAAATGCGCGCCGCTGAAGGCCACTTCCGGATCGCTGGTGACGGTAAATTTGATGCTCTGACTGTGGTCGCGAATCACCTTCTCGACGACGGGCGCAATGGTGTTTTGACGCGCCTCGTCGATGTCATAAAGGCGGATTTCGGCCAGAGGGAAATCCTGCAGGCGCACCATCAGGCTTTTCACAATACCCGGCGTGTAGGTGCTGCCGCCGCCGGCAATCGACAGAATGAATGGGGGTGTAAACATCTTTAGCTCCTTTCAGAGAAACGTCTCAACGGCTTCTCGCATTTTTTTGACGTGCAGCCCGTAGACCACCTGAACGTTGTTACCTTGTTTGATAATCCCTTTCGCGCCGGTCGCCTTCAGCCGCGGCTCGTCGATAATGGCGACGTCCTTCACCGTGACGCGTAAGCGGGTGTAGCAGTTATCCACGACCTGAATATTTTCCCGGCCTCCTAGACCTACCACGATGGATTCACCCAGCCCGTCGTTATTCCCCTTCGCCTGGTATTCCTGCTTGCTGTAAAGGCGCGTTTCCTTGTCGTCATCCTCACGGCCCGGCGTTTTCATGTTGAAGTGCAGGATCAGGAAGCGGAACACCACGAAGTAGAGGGCAAACACGATCAGCCCCACCACGATGTACATCGGCCAGTTGGACTTCTCCGTGCCGAGCGGCAGGTTGTAAAGGATGAAGTCGATAATCCCGTTGGCGCCGATGGCGTGAACGCCCAGCAGCGAGAACAGCATCATGCCGATGCCGGTCAGCACCGCGTGCACCACGAACAGCAGCGGGGCGACGAAGAGGAATGAAAACTCAATCGGCTCGGTCACGCCGACCAGCAGCGAGGTCAGCGCCGCGGGGATAAGAATGGCTTTCGCAATGACTTTACGCTCCGGCTTTGCGGTCATATACATCGCCAGCGCGGCGGCAGGCAGGCCGAACATTTTGCTGATGCCGCGCGCGTCCCACACCACCGTGCTGCTGAGCTGCTTCACGTTCGGGCAAGCCATCTCGGCGAAGTAGATATTGCGCGCGCCCTGATAGGTTGCGCCGCACACCTCCTGCGTACCACCCAGCTCGGTATAGAGAAACGGCGTATAAACCAGATGGTGCAGGCCAGTGGGAACCAGAATGCGTTCCAGGAAGCCGTAGATGGCCACGCCAAACGGTCCGGAACCTTTGATGGCCAGCGCCAGGGCGCTGATGCCGTGCTGGGCAAACGGCCACAGTTCACTCATCACCACGCCGAGCAGCATGGAGACCGGAAGCATTACAATGGCGACAAAACAGTGGCCGGAGTAAATCGCCATCGCGCCGTTAAACTGTACGCCGGAGTATTTATTGTATAGATATCCGGAGAGCGCTCCGGTCAGGATCCCGGCAAAGACCCCCATCTCCAGCACCTGCACGCCCAGCACCATTGTCTGTCCGGCCGCTTTCATCTGGGCAACTGGCGCCAGCGCGCCCTGCAGCTGCAGCGTGACGTTCATGGCGTTGATGAACACGATAAAGGTGACCAGGCCAATCAGTGCGGCATAGCCTTTATCACGCGTCGCCAGGCCAATCGGAATACCGACGGCAAACACCAGTGCCAGGTTAACCAGCACCGACACGGCAGATTTCGCGATAAGCTGACCAGTATGCTGAATCAGAGGATGTCCAAGAAACGGCAGGTACTCCGCGAGATTACCGTTACCCAGCACGTTACCAAAGGCGATAAACAGACCGACGATCGGTAAGATAAGTACCGGTCCGTACAATGATTTTCCGAAATTTTGTAGGGCGTTCACGGCTCGTTTCATGGCTTTCTCTCTTATTGAACCGCGCACTCGGGGTGCGTCATGGTCATAAAACTAGCAGTCTTCAGGCACGTTTATCCAGCTATCTTATTGTTTTAAAAACAAATGACTTGGAAAGTAACATGTGACGTTATGTCTTGTGATCGCGGTTCCATCACGGCGTAGCGGCGTGATGCCATTCTGCGAGGCGCTTTCCAGACTCTAAAATTGGACTTTTTGAATTAATGAAACTTGCGGATAATACTTATCCGGACGACGACCAACAGGCCCCCTGGGCCAGGGACAAAGGATGAAACCGTTTCGCTTAGCCGCGCTCTCTCTTGCGCTGCTTACCACGTTTACGCTTGTCGGCTGTGATAACAGCGACGATAAATCTCAGGCTGCGGCTCCCGCGGCATCCACCGCATCCACACCAAAAGCCGCGGAAAAGCCCAATGCTGAAACGCTGGCTAAACTGGCCGCCCAGAGTCAGGGAAAAGCGCTGACCTTGCTGGATGCCTCTGAAGTCCAGCTAGACGGTGCTGCCACGCTGGTGCTGACCTTTTCTGTTCCGCTGAATCCCGAACAGGATTTCGCGAAAACAGTGCATGTCGTGGATAAGAAAAGCGGCAAGGTTGACGGGGCGTGGGAACTTGCGCCTAACCTGAAAGAGCTTCGCCTGCGCCATCTGGAGCCTAACCGCAACCTGGTCGTCACCGTTGAACCTGGCCTGCAGGCGCTGAACAAAGCGACGTTTGGTACTAATTATGAGAAAGCCCTGACCACCCGGGACATTGAACCCACCGTCGGTTTTGCCAGCCGCGGCTCGCTGCTGCCGGGTAAAGTGGTGGAAGGTCTGCCGGTGATGGCGCTCAACGTCAACAATGTCGATGTCAACTTTTACCGCGTGAAGCCTGAATCGTTGGCCTCCCTTGTTAGTCAGTGGGAGTACCGTAACTCGCTGACCAACTGGGAATCCGACAACCTGCTGAAGATGGCGGAACTGGTTTACACCGGTCGATTCGATCTTAATCCGGCGCGCAACACGCGCGAAAAATTGCTATTGCCTCTGAAGGATATTAAACCGCTCCAGCAGTCTGGCGTTTATATCGCGGTCATGAACCAGGCCGGGCACTACAACTACAGCAACGCCGCGACGCTCTTTACCTTAAGCGATATTGGACTGTCCGCTCACCGTTATCATAACCGCCTGGACATCTTCACCCAGAGCCTGGAAAACGGGGCGGCGCAGTCCGGGGTTACCGTTACCCTGCTGAATGACAAAGGGCAGACCCTTGCCGAAGCAAACAGCGATGCCGACGGCCATGCGAAGCTTGAAACCAACAAAGAGGCCGCGCTGATCCTGGCCAGTAAAGACGGCCAGACCACGCTGCTTGACCTCAAGCTACCGGCGCTCGATCTGGCGGAGTTCGATATTGCCGGTAGCCCCGGCTACAGCAAGCAGTTCTTTATGTTTGGCCCGCGCGATCTCTACCGCCCGGGTGAAACGGTGATCCTCAACGGCCTGCTGCGCGATAGTGACGGTAAGCCACTTCCGGATCAGCCCGTGAAGCTTGACGTGCTGCGTCCGGATGGACAGGTCGCGCGTACCATTGTCGTCAAGCCAGAGAACGGGCTCTATCGCTTTAACTATACGCTGGACAGTGGAGCGCAGACCGGCATGTGGCATATCCGCGCCAACACGGGCGATAACCTGCAGCGTCTGTGGGACTTCCATGTCGAAGACTTCATGCCAGAGCGCATGGCGCTCAACCTGAGCGGACAAAAAACGCCGGTATCACCGCAGGATAACGTCGACTTTAACGTGGTGGGCTATTACCTTTATGGCGCACCGGCCAACGGTAATTCTCTGCAGGGCCAGCTTTTCCTGCGTCCGCTGCGAGACGCGGTGTCTGCGCTGCCGGGCTTCCAGTTTGGCGATATCGCCGAAGAGAACCTGAGCCGCAGTCTTGATGAAGTGCAGCTTACGCTTGATGAGCAGGGGCGTGGGCAGGTTTCTACCGAAAGCCAGTGGAAAGAGGTGCATTCTCCGCTGCAGCTGATATTGCAGGCCAGCCTGCTGGAGTCCGGTGGCCGTCCGGTAACGCGTCGTGCTGAGCAGGCTATCTGGCCGGCGGCTGAGTTGCCGGGGATTCGCCCTCAGTTCGCCAGTAAAGCCGTTTATGACTACCGCACCGATACCACCGTCAACCAACCGATTGTTGACGAGAACGGCAACGCCAGCTTCGACATCGTGTATGCCAATGCCAGCGGAGCGAAAAAAGCGGTTTCCGGGTTACAGGTTCGTCTGATCCGCGAGCGCCGCGACTACTTCTGGAACTGGTCTGAGAGCGAAGGCTGGCAGTCTCAGTTCGATCAGAAAGACCTGGTCGAAGGCGAGCAGGAGCTGACTCTCAAGGCCGATGAGACGGGTAAAGTCACCTTCCCGGTGGAGTGGGGTTCTTATCGTCTGGAGGTGAAAGCGCCTGATGAGATGGTCAGCAGCGTGCGTTTTTGGGCGGGGTATAGCTGGCAGGATAACAGCGACGGCACTGGGGCAGCGCGCCCTGATCGCGTGACGCTGAAGCTGGATAAGCCAGCCTATCAGCCAGGCGACACCATTAATCTGCACATTGCAGCGCCGGCCGCAGGCAAGGGCTATGCGATGATCGAATCCAGCGAAGGGCCGCTGTGGTGGAAGGAGATCGACGTACCGGCAAACGGGCTTGATCTCGCTATCCCGGTCGACAAAGCCTGGAGACGTCACGATCTTTATCTGAGTACGCTGGTGGTACGTCCTGGGGATAAATCCAAATCCGCTACGCCGAAACGCGCGGTCGGCCTGCTGCATCTGCCGATGGGCGACGAAAACCGTCGCCTGAATATTGCGCTCGATAACCCACAGAAAATGCGTCCAAACCAGACGCTCTCGGTGAAGGTGAAAGCCAGCGTGAAAGAGGGGGCCGTGCCGCAGAAGGTGAACGTCCTGGTATCGGCGGTGGACAGCGGCGTGCTGAACATTACCGATTACGTGACGCCTGATCCCTGGCAGGCTTTCTTTGGTCAGAAGCGCTACGGCGCGGATATCTACGACATTTATGGCCAGGTCATTGAAGGGCAGGGCCGCCTGGCCGCGCTGCGCTTCGGTGGCGATGGGGATGAACTGAAGCGCGGCGGCAAACCGCCGGTGAACCACGTCACCATCATTGCCCAGCAGGCACAGCCGGTCACGCTGGATGCCAACGAGGAAGGCACGATTACGCTGCCGATTGGAGACTTTAACGGTGAGCTGCGTCTGATGGCGCAGGCCTGGACGGAGGACGATTTCGGTAGCAGTGAAAGCAAGATTATTGTGGCCGCGCCGGTTATTACCGAGCTTAATACCCCACGCTTCCTGGCAAGTGGGGACACCTCACGCCTGACGCTGGATCTAACCAACCTGACCGACCAGCCGCAAACGCTGAACGTTGCCCTGACCGCAACAGGCAAATTATCGCTGGAAGGCGGGCAGCCGCAGCCGGTGCAACTGCCTCCGGGGGCACGAACCACCCTCTTTATTCCGGTGCGTGCGCTGGAAGGCTATGGTGACGGTGAGGTGACAGCACAGGTTACCGGCCTGCAGCTTCCGGGCGAGACCTTTGCGCCACAGCAGAAGAGCTGGAAAATCGGCGTGCGTCCGGCGTTCCCGGCGCAGACGGTCAATACCGGTGCCATGCTGAACCCTGGCGAATCCTGGACCGCACCGGCGCAGCACAGTAACGGTTTCTCTCCTGCCACCCTGCAGGGGCAACTGCTGCTGAGCGGAAAACCACCGCTCAACCTGGCGCGCTACATTCGTGAGCTGCAGGCCTATCCGTATGGCTGCCTGGAGCAGACCGCCAGCGGCCTGTTCCCGTCGCTCTACACCAACGCGGCGCAGCTTACTGCACTTGGCATCAAGGGCGACACCGATGACAAGCGCCGTGCCGCCATTGATATCGGTATTTCCCGTCTGCTGCAGATGCAGCGTGAAGACGGCGGGTTCGCGCTGTGGGATAAAAACGGTCCGGAAGAGTACTGGCTGACGGCCTACGTGACCGACTTCCTGGTGCGCGCGGGCGAGCAGGGTTACAGCGTACCTGCCGATGCGGTGAATAACGCCAATAGCCGCCTGCTGCGCTACCTGCAGGATCCGGGCATGATGTCCATTCGCTACAGCGACGATACTCAGGCCAGTAAATTTGCCGTGCAGGCCTATGCCGCTCTGGTGCTGGCACGTCAGCAAAAAGCACCGCTGGGCGCGCTGCGTGAAATCTGGGAACGTCACGCTCAGGCGGCGTCCGGGCTACCGCTGATGCAGCTGGGCATGGCGCTCAAGCTGATGGGCGATGCGCCGCGCAGCCAGCAGGCGCTGGATCTGGCGCTCAAAACACCGCGTAACGACAGCAAAACCTGGATGGCCGATTACGGCAGCCAGCTTCGCGATAACGCGCTGATGCTCTCCCTGCTTGAGGAGTACAAGCTGCTGCCGGATGCGCAGAATACGCTGCTGAATGCTCTGTCTGAACAGGCCTTCAGCCAGCGCTGGCTGTCAACGCAGGAGAGCAACGCGCTGTTCCTGGCCGGACGTTCGCTGCAAACCTTGTCCGGTACATGGCAGGCGAAAACCTCTCTGTCTGAGACCGCATCAGGCGGCGATAAGTCACTGGTACAAAACGTGAGCGGCGACCAGCTTGGCGCGCTGCAGGTGACCAATACCGGCACGACTCCGCTGTGGGTGCGTCTGGACAGCACCGGCTATCCGGAATACGCCCCTCAGCCGAGCGCGAACGTGCTGCAGGTTGAACGTCATATCCTGGCAACCGACGGCAGTACTAAATCACTCTCTTCCCTGAAGAGCGGTGAGCTGGTGCTGGTGTGGCTGGAAGTTAACGCCAGCCAGAACGTGCCGGATGCGCTGGTGGTGGATCTCCTCCCTGCGGGTCTGGAGCTGGAAAACCAGAACCTGGCAAGCAGCAGCGCCAGCCTGCAGGACAGCGGTAGTGAAGTACAGAACCTGCTCAGCCAGATGCAGCAGGCGGACATTCAGCATATGGAATTCCGCGACGACCGCTTTGTGGCCGCCGTGCCGGTAAATGAAGGTCAGCCGGTCACGCTGGTCTATCTGGCGCGCGCCGTGACGCCGGGAACCTACCAGGTGCCGGTTCCGATGGTCGAGTCCATGTATGTGCCGCAGTGGCGGGCAACGGGGGCGGCCAGTGGCCCGCTGATTGTTGTTCCGTAATATGCGAATGGCACGTTTGACACGCTCCCGCTGGCTCTGGCTGGCGGGAGCGCTTCTCGTTTTATGGGGGCTAATTGTCGCCGCCGACCGCCTGTGGCCGTTGCCTCTGAAAGAGGTTAACCCTGCCCGGGTGGTGGTGGATGAGAAGGGCACGCCGCTCTGGCGTTTTGCCGATAGCGATGGGATCTGGCGCTATCCGGTGACGATCGAAGAGGTATCTCCCCGTTATCTTGAGGCGCTGATTCAGTATGAAGATCGCTGGTTCTGGGATCACCCCGGCGTAAACCCGCTTTCTGTTCTGCGCGCTGCCTGGCAGGATCTCACTTCCGGAAGAGTGGTTTCTGGCGGCAGCACGCTCACCATGCAGGTCGCGCGACTGCTGGACCCGCATCCGCGCACCGTTGGCGGCAAAATTCGCCAGCTCTGGCGGGCGATGCAGCTGGAGTGGCATCTTTCCAAGCGTGAGATCCTCACGCTCTATCTCAACCGCGCCCCGTTTGGCGGTACGCTGCAGGGTGTGGGGGCTGCAAGCTGGACGTATCTGGGCAAGCCGCCGTCGCAGCTCAGCTATTCCGACGCGGCGCTGCTGGCGGTGCTGCCGCAGGCACCGAGTCGTTTACGCCCGGACCGCTGGCCTGAACGGGCCGAAGCGGCGCGCAATAAAGTGCTCGACCGCATGGCGACGCAGGGCGTCTGGTCCGCAAAGCAGGTCAAAGAATCCCGTGAAGAATCGGTATGGCTGGCACCCCGACAGATGCCGCAGCTGGCGCCGCTCTTTGCGCGCATGATGCTCGGCAAAAGTCGCGCCACGAAAATAGTCACCACGCTGGATGCCGGACTGCAGCGGCAGCTGGAAGAGCTGGCGATGAACTGGAAATCTCGTCTGCCGGCACGCAGCTCGCTGGCGATGGTCGTGGTCGATCATACCGATATGAAAGTGCGCGGCTGGGTTGGGTCGGTGGATATCAACGATGACACGCGTTTCAGCCACGTGGATATGGTCAATGCGATCCGATCTCCGGGATCGGTGTTAAAGCCCTTTATCTACGGCATGGCGCTGGATGATGGCCTGATCCATCCCGCCTCGCTGCTTCAGGACGTTCCCAGAAAAACCGGTGATTATCGTCCCGGGAATTTTGACAGCGGGTTTCATGGACCGGTCAGCATGAGTGAAGCGCTGGTACGCTCCCTCAACCTGCCTGCCGTTCAGGTGCTGGAAGCCTACGGACCAAAACGATTTGCCGGGATGCTGAGCAACGCAGGCTTGCCGCTGATCCTGCCTGCGGGGGCGCAGCCGAATCTGTCTCTGATCCTCGGCGGGGCAGGCGCGCGGCTGGCAGATATCGCCGCTGCCTACAGCGCCTTTGCCCGACACGGTAAGGCGGGAAGGCTGCGCCTGCAGCCGGGCGATCCGCTCAATGAACGCCCTTTATTATCGCCAGGCTCGGCGTGGATTATTCGCCGTATTCTGGCCAATGAAGCGCAGCCGCTGCCGGATAATGCGCTACCGCAGGTTGCGCCGCTGGCGTGGAAAACCGGCACCAGCTACGGCTACCGTGATGCCTGGGCCATCGGTCTGAATGCCCGTTACGTGATAGGCATCTGGACCGGGCGACCGGACGGTACGCCCGTGGCGGGACAGTTTGGGTTTGCCAGCGCGGTGCCGCTATTAAACCAGGTCAATAACCTGCTTCAGTCGCGCTCAACGGTAGACGAAGCCCGCCTGCCGCGCGATCCGCGTCCGGAGAGCGTCGGGAGGGGCGTAATCTGCTGGCCGGGCGGCCAGTCGCTGCCGGAAGGCAGTGAAAACTGTCGACGTCGCCTGTCGACCTGGCTGCTGGATGGGAGTGAACCGCCCACGCTGCTCTTGCCCGAACAGGAAGGCATACGCGGGATCCGTTTCCCGGTCTGGCTGGATAAATCAGGTAAACGCGTGGCGGCAGATTGCCCGGATGCTACAGAGAAAGTCCTGGATGTCTGGCCACTGCCGCTGGAGCCGTGGCTACCCGCAACCGAGCGTCGTGCGGTACGGGTCCCTCCTTCATCAACAACCTGTCCTCCGCTGTCGCAGGACGCACCTGCGCCACTCATTCTGACAGGCGTGCGCGAAGGGGCCGTCATCAAACGTCTGCCGGGGGAACCCCGCGTTTCGCTGCCGCTTCAGGCGACCGGCAATAGCGGTGAGCGCTGGTGGTTTTTGAACGGTGAACCGTTGAATGTGAAGGGAAGAGTTTACACATTACAGCTTGATAAACCGGGTGATTATCAGTTACTCGTTATGGATGAGACCGGGCAGGTTGCGACGGTGAATTTTACGCTGCAGTGACCTGAAAATAGCTTTCTGATGTGAGCTGTTGCTAAAACTCGTCTTATTTTAAAAAAATGTTACCTGAATCCATAGGCAATGGCGCCATTGCTCATTATAATCCGCGCCACACCATACTCAGGTATGCAAAACAACAGAACATTGACAGAGGTTATCATGGCTATTGAACGTACTTTTTCCATCATCAAACCAAACGCGGTGGCAAAAAACGTTATTGGCAGCATCTTCGCTCGCTTTGAATCTGCAGGGTTCAAAATTGTTGGCACCAAAATGCTGCACCTGACCGTTGAGCAGGCTCGCGGCTTCTACGCTGAGCACGAAGGTCGCCCATTCTTTGACGGCCTGGTTGAGTTCATGACCTCCGGTCCAATCGTGGTCTCCGTGCTGGAAGGCGAAAACGCAGTGCAGCGTCACCGCGACCTGCTGGGCGCAACCAACCCGGACAACGCGCTGGCTGGTACTCTGCGCGCTGATTATGCAGACAGCTTCACCGAGAACGGTACCCACGGTTCTGACTCTGTTGAATCTGCTGCACGCGAAATCGCTTTCTTCTTCGCTGAAGGCGAAGTGTGTCCACGTACCCGTTAATTTAACGGTTTCGTTTACACATTATTTTCGTAAATGCCGCGTCCAGACGTGGCATCCCTGCGCCAGACTTTGTACAATGCAACGCCCCGGACGAGCAGACCGCTTTCCGGGGCGTTTCTATTCAACCCTCTATGGGCCATAACGTGTAACAACGAGGCCGGTAAATATTATGTCTGAATTAGTGAATACCTCCGAAGTCGCCATTCCTGCGGTTCCCAATAAAAATGGAAAAATCAACCTGCTGGATCTGAACCGTCAGCAGATGCGCGAGTTCTTTAAAGAGATGGGCGAAAAGCCGTTTCGTGCCGATCAGGTCATGAAGTGGATGTACCATTACTGCAGCGACAATTTTGATGACATGACTGACATCAACAAGGTCCTGCGCAACAAGCTCAAAGAAGTGGCTGAAATCCGCGCGCCGGAAGTGGTGGAAGAGCAGCGCTCCGCGGATGGCACCATCAAATGGGCGATTGCGGTTGGCGATCAGCGTGTTGAAACCGTCTACATCCCGGAAGAAGACCGCGCCACGCTGTGCGTCTCCTCCCAGGTTGGCTGCGCGCTGGAGTGCAAATTCTGCTCAACCGCGCAGCAAGGCTTTAACCGTAACCTGCGCGTTTCAGAAATTATCGGCCAGGTCTGGCGTGCCGCGAAAATCGTGGGCGCGGCAAAAGTAACCGGTACGCGCCCTATCACCAACGTGGTGATGATGGGGATGGGTGAGCCGCTGCTGAACCTGACCAACGTCGTTCCGGCGATGGAAATCATGCTGGATGACTTCGGTTTTGGTCTGTCCAAGCGTCGCGTCACGCTGTCTACTTCTGGCGTTGTGCCTGCGCTGGACAAGCTCGGCGACATGATTGACGTCGCGCTGGCGATCTCCCTGCACGCGCCAAACGATGAAATTCGTGACGAAATTGTGCCGATCAACAAAAAGTACAATATCGAAACCTTCCTCGCTGCGGTGCGTCGCTACCTGGAGAAATCCAACGCCAACCAGGGCCGCGTCACTATCGAGTACGTGATGCTTGACCACGTCAACGACGGTACTGAACATGCGCATCAGCTGGCTGAATTGCTGAAAGATACGCCATGCAAAATCAACCTGATCCCATGGAACCCGTTCCCGGGCGCGCCGTATGGCCGTAGCTCGAACAGCCGTATCGACCGTTTCTCCAAGGTGCTGATGGAATATGGTTTCACCACCATCGTGCGTAAAACCCGTGGTGATGACATTGATGCCGCATGCGGACAGCTGGCGGGCGATGTTATTGACCGTACCAAACGTACCCTGCGTAAACGCATGCAGGGCGAGACGATCGCGGTTAAAGCTGTTTGATTATTATGCACTCACGGCGCATTATCTGCGCCGTGAGGCATAGTCTTATGAATAATCAGTCAGATTCGTGATGACTGAACAATAATTACGGTGCGTTTCATCCGAGTTTCGGGCAGTATGTAACGACGTAACAACAGTTTAGCCGTACGGGCAGGGCTGTACTGTCATCTCCGGGCTGACAGTCTTATACTCTCTGTTCAAGGTTAACTGACCAGAAGTTTCGCGGTGCGGGTAGCATTGTGACTCACCGGCACCTGAACCCTTATTTTTCACGTACCAGTAGTTGTAGCGAATGAATACTGAAGCCACTCACGACCAACATGAAGCACTCTCCACTGGCGTTCGTCTTCGCAACGCCCGTGAACAACTCGGACTCAGCCAGCAAGCCGTTGCGGAACGCTTGTGCCTGAAGGTTTCCACGGTTCGCGATATTGAAGAAGATAAGGCACCTGCCGATCTGGCTTCAACGTTCTTGCGCGGTTATATCCGCTCTTACGCAAAACTGGTGCATATCCCCGAAAACGAATTACTGCCAATGATGGAGAAGCAGGCGCCGGTCCGTGCAGCAAAAGTTGCGCCGATGCAGACCTTCTCTCTGGGGAAACGTCGTAAAAAACGTGATGGCTGGCTGATGAGCTTTACCTGGCTGGTGCTGTTTGTGGTGATCGGTCTGACCGGTGCATGGTGGTGGCAAAACCACAAGGCGCAGCAGGAAGAGATCACCACCATGGCCGATCAATCGTCTGCTGAACTCAACCAGGCCGGAAATGATAACGCCCAGAGCGTGCCGCTGAATACCGACGGTGCGGCGTCCTCCAGCGAACCACAGACCGCAGCGCCAGACGCGTCTGCAACCGGTGCGGCACAGGCTCCTGCAGCAACGGCTGATACCACTGCGCCGCAGGCTCAGGATCAAAACGCGGTTGTTGCCCCTTCTCAGGCAAATGTTGATACGGCGGCGAACGCGCCTGCGGCTACTCAGCCTGCAGACAATACCGCAGCGTCTTTGCCAACCAGCCCGGCGGATACTGCGACAGCAGCCGATCCTAACGCACTGGTGATGAATTTCAGCGCCGACTGCTGGCTGGAAGTTACTGACGCGACAGGTAAAAAACTGTTCAGCGGCCTGCAGCGTAAAGATGGCACGTTAAATCTAATCGGCCAGGCTCCTTATAAACTTAAAATCGGCGCTCCGGCAGCGGTACAGATCCAGTATCAAGGAAAACCTGTCGACCTGAGCCGCTTTATCAGAACTAACCAGGTTGCACGTCTTACCGTTAATGCCGAACAATCAGCAGCACAGTAACAGACGGGCAACGCGGGAGATTTTTCATGCATAACCAGGCTCCGATTCAACGTAGAAAATCGAAACGGATTTACGTTGGGAATGTGCCAATCGGCGATGGGGCACCTATCGCCGTTCAGTCGATGACCAACACGCGCACCACCGATGTGGAAGCGACGGTCAACCAAATCAAAGCATTAGAGCGTGTAGGTGCGGACATTGTTCGCGTCTCCGTCCCGACCATGGATGCCGCAGAGGCGTTCAAACTGATCAAACAGCAGGTCAGCGTTCCGCTGGTGGCTGATATCCACTTCGACTACCGCATCGCACTGAAAGTGGCCGAATACGGCGTCGATTGCCTGCGTATTAACCCGGGCAACATCGGTAACGAAGAGCGTATCCGCATGGTCGTGGACTGCGCCCGCGATAAAAATATCCCTATCCGTATTGGCGTTAACGCCGGTTCCCTGGAAAAAGACCTGCAGGAAAAATACGGCGAGCCTACGCCACAGGCGCTGCTCGAATCCGCCATGCGTCATGTCGATCATCTCGATCGTCTTAACTTCGATCAATTCAAAGTCAGCGTAAAAGCGTCCGACGTGTTCCTGGCGGTAGAGTCTTATCGCCTGCTTGCAAAGCAGATCGACCAGCCTCTGCACCTCGGGATCACCGAAGCGGGCGGCCTGCGCAGCGGCTCTGTAAAATCCGCGATCGGTCTTGGACTGCTGCTCTCTGAAGGGATCGGTGACACGCTACGCGTCTCGCTGGCGGCCGATCCGGTCGAAGAGATCAAGGTCGGTTTCGATATCCTGAAGTCGCTGCGTATTCGCGCGCGTGGGATCAACTTCATTGCCTGCCCAACCTGCTCACGTCAGGAGTTTGATGTGATCGGGACGGTGAATGCCCTGGAGCAACGCCTGGAAGACATTATCACCCCGATGGACGTCTCCATCATCGGCTGTGTGGTAAACGGCCCGGGTGAAGCGCTGGTGTCAACCCTGGGCGTGACCGGCGGTAACAAGAAAAGTGGTCTCTATGAAGATGGCGTTCGTAAAGATCGTCTGGATAATAGCGACATGATCGACCAGCTTGAAGCCCGCATCCGCGCCAAAGCCGCCATGATGGACGAGACACAGCGTATCAGCATCCAGCAGGTTGAAAAATAACGTGATGGGAAGCGTGCCGCTTCCCATGTATGATTGAACCCATTCTTTGGGTTTTTTTTGTATATAGAAAGAGAATAAACGTGGCAAAAAACATTCAAGCCATCCGCGGCATGAACGATTATCTGCCTGGCGAAACCGCCATCTGGCAGCGCATTGAAGGCACGCTGAAGCAGGTGCTCGGCAGCTACGGTTACAGCGAAATCCGTTTGCCGATTGTAGAGCAGACCCCGTTATTCAAACGCGCGATCGGTGAAGTCACCGACGTGGTTGAAAAAGAGATGTACACCTTTGAGGACCGCAACGGCGACAGCCTGACCCTGCGTCCGGAAGGTACGGCGGGCTGCGTACGCGCCGGCATCGAACATGGTCTTCTGTACAATCAGGAGCAGCGCCTGTGGTATATCGGCCCGATGTTCCGCCACGAACGTCCTCAGAAAGGTCGTTATCGCCAGTTCAATCAGCTGGGTGTGGAAGTCTTTGGTCTGCAGGGCCCGGACATCGACGCCGAACTGATTATGCTGACCGCCCGCTGGTGGCGCGCCCTCGGTATCGCCGATCACGTTTCCCTTGAGCTGAACTCTATCGGTTCTCTGGAAGCCCGCGCTAACTACCGCGATGCGCTGGTGGCGTTCCTGGAACAGCATAAAGAGAAGCTGGACGAAGACTGCAAACGTCGCATGTACAGCAACCCGCTGCGCGTTCTGGATTCCAAAAACGCCGATGTTCAGGCTCTGCTGAACGATGCGCCTGCGCTGGGTGACTATCTGGATGAAGAATCTCGCGAACACTTCGCGGGCCTGTGCAAGCTGCTTGAAGCGGCTGGCATCGCCTACACCGTAAACCAGCGTTTGGTACGCGGTCTGGACTACTACAACCGTACCGTGTTTGAGTGGGTGACCACGAGCCTCGGCTCTCAGGGCACCGTGTGCGCGGGCGGTCGTTATGACGGTCTGGTAGAGCAACTTGGCGGTCGCGCAGCACCTGCTGTTGGCTTCGCGATGGGTCTTGAGCGACTTGTTTTGCTGGTTCAGGCAGTTAATCCGGAATTTAAAGCAGATTCCGTTGTCGATATATACCTGGTGGCCTCAGGCGCGGAAACGCAGTCTGCGGCGATGCAGCTTGCCGAACGCGTGCGCGATGCGCTGCCGGGCGTTAAGCTGATGACCAACCATGGCGGCGGCAACTTTAAAAAACAGTTTGCTCGTGCCGATAAGTGGGGCGCAAGTATTGCACTGGTGCTGGGTGAGTCCGAAGTGGCCAACGGCGAAGTGGTGGTGAAAGACCTGCGCTCTGGTGAGCAGACAACGGTAACGCAGGACGGCGTTGCGGCGCACTTGCGCACTCTATTGGGCTAAGGAGAAGGACTGCGTGGAAATTTACGAGAACGAACACGATCAGGTCGACGCGATTAAACGCTTCTTTGCTGAAAACGGCAAAGCGCTGGTTGTTGGGGTTATTTTAGGTGTCGGTGCGCTGGTGGGCTGGCGTTACTGGAACAATCATCAGGCGGATTCCGCGCGCGGCGCGTCCCTGTCCTATGAAAACACCGTGAGCGCAATTCGTGCCGATCAGCCGCAAACGCTGACGGCGGCAGAAAAATTTGCGGCTGACAACAAAAACACCTACGGTGCACTGGCTGCGCTGGAAGTGGCTCAGCAGTACGTTGATAAGAACGAACTGGATAAAGCCGCTGCACAGCTGTCTCAGGGCCTTGCTGCCGCCAGTGATGAAAACCTGAAAGCGGTGATCAATCTGCGCCTGGCACGTATTCAGGTTCAGCAGAAGAAAGCTGACGATGCGCTGAAAACGCTCGATACCATCAAAGGCGAAGGCTTTGCTGCCATCGTTGCCGATCTGCGCGGTGAAGCACTGCTGAGCAAAGGTGACAAAGCGGGCGCGCGTAAAGCGTGGCAAGCTGGCGTAGAGAGCAATGCTTCACCTGCGCTGAGCGAAATGATGCAGATGAAAATAAATAATTTGTCCGTCTGAGAGGGACCCGATGCAATTGCGTAAATTACTTCTGCCAGGACTGCTTTCTGTTACGTTATTGAGTGGTTGTTCACTGTTCAGTGGCGAAGAAGACGTTGTGAAAATGTCCCCACTGCCGACGGTTGAAAACCAGTTTACCCCATCCACCGCGTGGGATGTCTCCGTGGGCAATGGGATTGGTGATTTCTATTCCAACCTTCATCCTGCGTATGCAGACAGCGTTGTCTATGCCGCTGACCGCAAAGGTACCGTGAAAGCGGTGAACGCCGATGACGGGAAGGAAGTATGGTCCGTTAACCTGGCGGAAAAAGACGGCTGGTTCTCCCGTAAACCTGCACTGCTCTCTGGCGGTCTGACCGTTGCCGGTGGCCACGTCTACGTGGGTAGCGAAAAAGCGCAGGTTTATGCGCTGAACAGCAGCGACGGCTCCATTGCCTGGCAAACAACCGTGGCGGGTGAATCCCTGTCTCGTCCGGTGGTGAGCGACGGCCTGGTGCTGATTCATACCAGCAACGGCCAGCTGCAGGCGCTGAACGAAGCGGACGGCCTGGTGAAATGGACCGTTAACCTGGATATGCCTGCGCTCTCTCTGCGCGGCGAATCTGCCCCGGCTACCGCATTTGGTGCTGCCATTGTGGGCGGTGATAACGGTCGCGTGAGTGCAGTGCTGATGCAGCAGGGCCAGATGATCTGGCAGCAGCGTATCTCTCAGGCCACTGGCTCAACGGAAATTGACCGTCTGAGCGACGTGGATACAACGCCTGTTATCGTTAACGGTGTGGTTTACGCCCTGGCCTATAACGGCAACCTGACCGCGCTGGATCTGCGCAGCGGCCAGATCATGTGGAAACGTGAGCTGGGCTCGGTGAACGATTTCATCGTTGAGGGTAACCGTATTTATATGGTTGACCAGAACGACCGTCTGCTGGCCCTGAGCACCGAAGGCGGCGTAACGCTGTGGACGCAAAGCGACCTGCTGCACCGTCTCCTGACCGCACCGGCGCTGTACAACGGTAGCCTGGTTGTCGGCGACAGCGAAGGGTATATGCACTGGATCGATCCGGATAACGGCCGCTTTGTTGCGCAGCAAAAAGTCGACAGCTCTGGTTTCCTGACCGATCCGGTTGTGGCCGACGGCAAACTGCTGATTCAGGCAAAAGACGGCACGCTGTACGCGATCACGCGTTAATTACCCGGCGGTTGTAGTATACTAAACGGCTCCTGTTCACTCAGGAGCCGTTTTGACATTTTTAAAAACGCCGCGAAAGCGACGTTATTTTGAATTTTATGAGGCTTCAAACATGGTACCTGTGGTCGCGCTTGTCGGGCGCCCTAACGTTGGAAAATCCACTCTTTTTAACCGTTTAACACGCACCCGTGATGCGCTGGTTGCGGATTTCCCGGGGCTGACGCGTGACCGTAAGTACGGTCGTGCAGAGGTGGAAGGACGCGAGTTCATCTGTATTGATACCGGTGGTATTGACGGAACAGAAGACGGCGTGGAAACCCGCATGGCGGAACAGTCGCTGCTGGCGATTGAAGAAGCGGACGTGGTGCTGTTCATGGTGGATGCGCGCGCTGGCCTGATGCCGGCGGACTCCGCTATCGCTAAACACCTGCGTTCACGCGAAAAACCAACCTTCCTGGTGGCTAACAAAACCGACGGCATCGATGCCGATCAGGCCGTCGCGGATTTCTGGTCTCTGGGCCTGGGTGAAATCTACCCGATTGCGGCATCGCATGGCCGTGGCGTTACCAGCCTGCTGGAAACCGTTCTGCTGCCGTGGGTTGACGAAGTGAACCCGCCGGAAGAGGTGGACGAAGACGCTGAATACTGGGCGCAGTTTGAAGACGCAGAAGAGGGCGAAGAAGAAGAGCCTGAAGACGACTTCAACCCGCAGGATCTGCCGATCAAGCTGGCTATCGTCGGTCGTCCAAACGTAGGTAAGTCTACGCTTACTAACCGTATTCTGGGCGAAGAGCGCGTGGTCGTTTATGACATGCCGGGCACCACCCGCGACAGCATCTACATCCCGATGCAGCGCGATGAGCGTGAATATGTTCTCATCGACACCGCCGGGGTGCGTAAGCGCGGGAAAATCACCGATGTGGTGGAGAAATTCTCCGTTATCAAAACCCTGCAGGCGATCGAAGATGCTAACGTAGTGCTGCTCGTCATCGACGCACGCGAAGGGATCTCCGATCAGGACCTCTCTCTGCTCGGCTTTATCCTCAATAGTGGGCGCTCACTGGTTATAGTGGTCAACAAGTGGGATGGCCTGAGCAACGAAGTGCGCGAGCAGGTGAAAGAGACCCTCGACTTCCGTCTGGGCTTTATCGACTTTGCCCGCGTGCACTTTATCTCTGCGCTGCACGGCAGCGGTGTGGGTAACCTGTTCGAATCCGTGCGCGAAGCGTACGACAGCTCCACCCGTCGTCAGAGCACCGCCATGCTGACCCGTATCATGAATATGGCTGCGGAAGACCATCAGCCGCCGCTGGTGCGCGGTCGTCGCGTGAAGCTGAAATACGCCCACGCCGGTGGTTATAACCCGCCAATCGTGGTGATCCACGGCAACCAGGTGAAAGACCTGCCGGACTCCTACAAGCGCTACCTGATGAACTACTTCCGTAAATCGCTGGACGTGATGGGCACGCCTATCCGTATCCAGTTTAAGGAAGGGGAAAACCCGTTCGCCAACAAGCGCAACACCCTGACGCCAAACCAGATGCGTAAGCGTAAGCGCCTGATCAAACACATTAAGAAAAGCAAATAAGCTTTGCTGCTCTCACGAAAGCCCGCGAATATCGCGGGCTTTTTTTTACCCAATCATACCGCCGGTTTTCTCTGTGTGAAGTCAATCACTATTCACTTTTAACCATGTTTAAATCTAAGAAAGTAGACAATCGTCGAATTTTCATCTTAAAGTCCAGGGTCCGGTACTAGACAAAACTAGCGCCTGGTTATCAAATGGTTAACTAACTTTTCGCCGCATGTAAAAAATCGGCCAGATACGTAACTGGCCGGCGTACCTGCTGGTGTTTACAAGCACGACGACATACCTTTCGGGAGAATTATGCAATCCACTGTTAATCAAAAAGAGAGCCGAACGTTCTTTGGCCACCCGTATCCGCTCGGTTCGTTGTTCTTCACCGAGATGTGGGAGCGTTTCTCGTTTTACGGCATTCGTCCGTTACTGATCCTGTTTATGGCCGCCACCGTCTATGACGGCGGGATGGGCCTGGCGCGTGAAAACGCCTCGGCGATTGTCGGTATCTTTGCCGGTACCATGTACCTGGCCGCGCTGCCGGGCGGCTGGCTGGCGGATAACTGGCTCGGTCAGCAGAGAGCCGTCTGGTACGGTTCGATTCTGATTGCGCTCGGTCACCTGTCGATTGCGCTCTCGGCGGTGATGGGGAACAACCTGTTCTTTATCGGCCTGATGTTCATCGTGCTCGGCTCCGGGCTGTTTAAGACCTGTATCTCGGTAATGGTCGGTACCCTGTATAAAAAAGGCGACGCGCGTCGTGACGGCGGTTTCTCGCTGTTCTACATGGGCATCAACATGGGCTCGTTCATCGCGCCGCTGATTTCCGGCTGGCTGATTAAAACCCACGGCTGGCACTGGGGCTTTGGCATTGGCGGTATCGGGATGCTGGTAGCGCTGATTATCTTCCGCGTGTTTGCCGTTCCGGCCATGAAACGCTATGACGGAGAAGTTGGCCTCGACTCTACCTGGAACAGCCCGGTGGTGAAGCGTAACGGCGTGGGCGTTTGGCTACTGGCGCTGGCGGCAGGCGGCAGGCGTGGCAACGCTCGTGACGCTGATTGCGCAGGGCGTGATTGTGATTAACCCGGTCGCGGTAGCCAGCGTGCTGGTCTACGTGATTGCGGCATCCGTTGCCCTCTACTTTATTTATCTGTTTGTTTTTGCAGGCCTGAACCGTAAAGAGCGCGCCAGGCTGCTGGTCTGCTTTATTCTGCTGATCTCCGCGGCGTTCTTCTGGTCCGCGTTTGAACAGAAGCCAACCTCGTTCAACCTGTTTGCCAACGACTACACTAACCGCATGATCGGCGATTTCGAAATCCCGGCGGTGTGGTTCCAGTCAATCAACGCCCTGTTCATCATCCTGCTGGCACCGGTGTTCAGCTGGGCGTGGCCGAAGCTGGCGAGCATGAACATTCGTCCGAGCAGCATCACCAAGTTTGTTATCGGTATTCTGTGTGCCGCAGCGGGCTTTGGCCTGATGATGCTGGCGGCACAGAACGTGCTGAGCAGCGGTGGGGCGGGCGTATCGCCGTTCTGGCTGGTGGGCAGCATCCTGATGTTGACGCTCGGCGAACTGTGTCTAAGCCCGATTGGCCTGGCGACCATGACGCTGCTTGCGCCCGAAAGAATGCGCGGCCAGATGATGGGGCTGTGGTTCTGTGCGAGCGCGCTGGGTAACCTGGCGGCGGGTCTGATTGGCGGCCACGTGAAGGCCGACCAGCTTGATATGCTGCCGGATCTCTTTGCGCGTTGCTCCATCGCGCTGCTGATTTGTGCTGCGGTACTGATCGTCCTCATTGTTCCGGTACGCCGCATGCTGGAAAATGCGCAGACTAAACCGGCAACTGAAGCCTGATAAAATTCACCCTGGCGGGGCAGTTATCTTGCCCCGATAAAACCCAACAGGAGAGAATATGACGATTACCTGCCCGGATTGCCGGGCACCGCTTGAGCCCCTGAACGGGGTGGCACACTGCGAAAGCTGTAATAAAGATATTGTGCTTGAAGCCCGCTGCCCGGAGTGCCATCAGCCACTCCAGGTCTTAAAAGCCTGCGGGGCGGTGGATTATTTCTGCCAGAACGGCCACGGCCTTATCTCTAAAAAACGCGTGGAGTTCGTTCGGGCCGAAGGTTAATCGCACACGCATCCTTCGCCTTTCTGCCACAGCTCGACCAGCGACTCGGGCGCTTCCTGCTCCGGTACCAACACGATGATATCGGCGTAGTGCGCCTGATTTTGCCCGGTCCAGATAATCTGGATGCGGAAATAGCGCTGGTCGCCGCTGCCGGGTGACGAGGCCTGTCCCGGCGGCTGACCGCGCGGAAAGGCCTGCTCCAGGATGCTTACCAGGCGCTGGCGCTGGGCCTCATTGAGCGAGGAGAGCGCGATGGTGCGCTGTCCGCTCAGCTTGGGAATAAAAGCGACGCCGCCTTCCCGGGCCAGCTCAACAACGGCGTCATCCGTCAGTTCCGGAACCTGCATTTACAACACTCCCACCTGTTCCCAGGCTTGTTTAATGGCCGCCCCCACGTCTCCGCCGGAACGTTTCTCTCCGTGCGCGATCGTCAGTTTTGCGAAGGCCTCAAAATCCGCATCCTGCGCCAGATTGCGATCGCAAACCGTGTCGTACCAGGCATAACCCGCTTTTTCCCAGGCGTAGCCGCCGATCGCCGTTGCCGCCAGATAAAATGCCCGGTTGGGGATGCCGGAGTTCAGATGCACGCCGCCGTTATCCTCACGCGTTTTGATGAAATCTTTCATGTGTGCAGGCTGCGGGTCTTTGCCGAGCAGCGGATCGTTGTAGGCGGTGCCCGGTTCAGACATCGAGCGCAGCCCTTTGCCGTTGATGCCTTTTGCCAGTAATCCCTCACCAATCAGCCAGTCCGCTTTATCGGCGGTTTGCTTCAGATGGTATTGCTTCACCAGTGAGCCAAACACGTCCGACAGCGACTCGTTCAGCGCGCCGGACTGCTCAAAGTAGATAAGCCCGGCTTCGGTCTCGGTCACGCCGTGGCTCAGCTCGTGCGCCACGACGTCTATGGCGATGGTAAAGCGGTTAAATATTTCCCCGTCACCGTCGCCGAATACCATCTGCTGTCCGTTCCAGAAGGCGTTCTGATATTCCCGGCCATAGTGAACGGTGCCGGTTAAAATAAGCCCTTTATTATCGAGCGAATCGCGCTGATATTCTTTCCAGAAGAAATCATGGGTAATACCTAAATACTCGTAGGCCTCATCCACCGCTATATCGCCGTTCGACGGCTGGCCTTCGTAACGCACCTGCGTACCTGGTAGTTCCTGAGTCTGCTTCGCGTCGTAAATATCACGCTCAAGCTGCCCGGCTTTATTCACGTGCGGCGCAGCGGGTTTGCCGGGCATATGTGCCATCAGCGTCTGGACATGGGTTAAGGTCTGGCGGGCACAGCGCTGCTGCGGTTCGGAACCGCTTTCGATAATACGACGAAGAATATACGGCGGAATAACGCTATTAAGATGGGTCATGCTGCTCTCCTTATTAAAAAAGGGAATAGCAGCAGTATAGTAAGTAACCGGCGAAGAATTATCCGGTTTTACGCTGACGCGTTTTTTTCACCGGTTTAATTGATTTCACTTCGCTTTCTACCCAGCCGTCTGACAGGCGCGTCGTCAGCACATCGCCTGTACTCACCTGTTTGGTTTGCTTCAGCACTTTGCCGTCCGTCGCCGTCGTCACGCTATAGCCGCGCGCCAGCGTGGAGAGGGGGCTAACCGCTTCAAGGTGGGTCACCGCATTGCCAAAGCGTTCGCGGGTGGTGCTCAGTCGCGCACGGATAGTTTCCGCCAGACGATACTCCAGCTGCTGAATTCGCGTTTGCGCGCGATAAATTTTCGGCTGCGGGTTCTGCTGGTTCAGGCGCTGGGTCGCGCGCTGCTGGCGCGATATCGCGCGCTTAAGCTGCGCGTCCACCGCAACGTTCATGCGCTGACGCAGACGTTCCAGAACGGTCTGCTGACGCGCCAGACGCAGCTGCGGGTGCTGCTGCTGTAGACGGTGGTGAAGCTGGGTAAAGCGCCGGGTCCGGTTGGCGAGGTAGTAGTCCATCGCCATCTCAAGACGCTGCTGGCCGTTCTGAATCTGACGCAGCAGCTCCCGCTGGTTGCGGCTGACCACTTCCGCCGCCGCGGACGGCGTCGGCGCGCGGAGATCCGCGACAAAATCGGCGATCGTTACGTCCGTTTCGTGGCCGACGGCGCTCACCACGGGGATCTGACTTGCAAAGATTGCCCGCGCCACGCGCTCGTCGTTAAAGCTCCACAAGTCTTCCAGCGAGCCGCCGCCGCGTCCGACGATTAAGACGTCGCACTCCTGACGCGCGTTCGCCAGCTCAATGGCGCGCACAATCTGGCCCGGCGCATCTTCACCCTGCACGGCGGTCGGGTAGATGATGACGGGCAGGGAAGGGTCGCGACGCTTCAGGACGTGCAAAATATCGTGCAGTGCAGCACCGGTTTTCGAGGTGATGACCCCAACGCAGTGGGCGGGGGAGGGCAGCGTCTTTTTGTACTGCTGGTCGAACAGCCCCTCGGCAGAAAGCCGTGTTTTTAACTGTTCATACTTCTGCTGCAGCAGGCCTTCGCCCGCAGGCTGCATGCTCTCGACGATAATCTGATAGTCGCCGCGCGGCTCATACAGGGTGATATTGGCGCGAACCAGAACCTGCTGGCCGTGCTGAGGGCGAAACGTCACGCGACGGTTGCTATTGCGGAACATTGCGCAGCGCACCTGGGCGGTGTCGTCTTTTAAGGTAAAGTACCAGTGACCGGAGGACGGCTGCGTGAAGTTAGAGATCTCACCGCTGATCCAGACCTGCCCCATTTCCTGTTCAAGCAGCAAACGCACCGTCTGATTCAGGCGGCTGACGGTATAAATTGAGGGGGATTGAGAGGATAACATGTGAGCGGGATCAAATTCTAAATCAGCAAGTTATTCAGTCGATAGTAACCTGCTGAGAGGCAATCGCAAGCTTTTTTATAAAAAAGTGTAGATGCAATCGGTTACGCTCTGTATAATGCCACGGCAATATTTAACCACCCAGGTCAGAGATATTGCCCATGCTACGTATCGCTAAAGAAGCACTGACGTTTGACGACGTCCTCCTCGTTCCCGCTCACTCCACCGTTCTGCCGAATACTGCCGACCTCAGCACGCAGTTGACGAAAACCATTCGCCTGAACATTCCTATGCTCTCTGCGGCAATGGACACCGTGACTGAAGCGCGCCTGGCTATTGCCCTGGCACAGGAAGGCGGCATTGGCTTTATCCACAAAAACATGTCCATCGAACGTCAGGCAGAAGAAGTTCGCCGCGTGAAGAAGCATGAATCCGGCATCGTGTCTGACCCACAGACCGTTCTGCCAACCACCACCCTGCACGAAGTGAAAGCCCTGACCGAGCGTAACGGCTTCGCCGGTTACCCGGTGGTGACCGAAGAGAACGAACTGGTTGGTATTATTACCGGTCGTGACGTGCGTTTCGTGACTGACCTGAACCAGCCTGTTAGCGTGTACATGACGCCAAAAGAGCGTCTGGTTACCGTTCGCGAAGGTGAAACCCGCGACGTGGTGCTGGCAAAAATGCACGAAAAACGTGTTGAAAAAGCGCTGGTTGTTGACAGCAACTTCCACCTGCGCGGCATGATCACCGTTAAAGATTTCCAGAAAGCAGAACGTAAGCCTAACGCCTGTAAAGACGAGCATGGCCGTCTGCGCGTCGGCGCTGCGGTTGGCGCAGGTGCCGGTAACGAAGAGCGCGTTGACGCGCTGGTTGCTGCGGGCGTTGACGTCCTGCTGATTGACTCCTCTCACGGCCACTCCGAAGGCGTTCTGCAGCGTATCCGTGACACCCGTGCCAAATACCCTGACCTGCAGATCATCGGCGGTAACGTGGCGACGGGCGCAGGCGCTCGTGCGCTGGCTGACGCCGGCTGCAGCGCGGTGAAAGTGGGTATCGGCCCTGGCTCTATCTGTACCACGCGTATCGTGACCGGCGTGGGCGTTCCGCAGATCACCGCGGTCTCTGACGCGGTTGAAGCGCTGGAAGGCACCGGTATTCCGGTTATCGCTGACGGCGGTATCCGCTTCTCTGGCGACATCGCGAAAGCGATCGCAGCGGGCGCAGCTGCCGTAATGGTAGGCTCCATGCTGGCCGGTACCGAAGAATCCCCGGGTGAAATCGAACTCTACCAGGGCCGTTCTTACAAATCTTACCGCGGGATGGGCTCCCTGGGCGCGATGTCCAAAGGCTCCTCTGACCGTTACTTCCAGACCGATAACGCCGCAGACAAACTGGTGCCGGAAGGTATCGAAGGTCGCGTTGCCTATAAAGGCCGTCTGAAAGAGATCATTCACCAGCAGATGGGCGGCCTGCGCTCCTGTATGGGTCTGACCGGCTGTGGTACCATTGACCTGCTGCGTACTAAAGCGGAATTCGTACGCATCAGCGGTGCGGGTATCCAGGAGAGCCACGTTCACGACGTGACGATCACCAAAGAGTCCCCGAACTACCGTCTGGGCTCCTGATTAATTTCCGCGCCCGGCTTCTGCCGGGCGCTCTGTTTTTGTTTCACTTGCCTCGGAATTAGCGTCAATGACGGAAAACATTCATAAACATCGCATTCTCATCCTGGACTTTGGTTCTCAGTACACTCAGCTGGTGGCGCGTCGCGTACGTGAACTGGGCGTTTACTGTGAACTGTGGGCGTGGGATGTCACGGAAGCACAGATTCGCGAATTCAATCCAAGCGGCATCATCCTGTCCGGCGGCCCGGAAAGTACCACCGAAGAGAACAGCCCGCGTGCGCCGCAGTACGTGTTCGAAGCTGGCGTGCCGGTATTTGGCGTTTGCTACGGTATGCAGACCATGGCAATGCAGCTGGGCGGCCACGTAGAAGGCTCCAGCGAGCGCGAGTTCGGCTATGCGCAGGTTGAAGTGGTTAACGACAGCGCGCTGGTGCGCGGTATCGAAGACTCCCTGACCGCAGACGGCAAACCGCTGCTGGACGTGTGGATGAGCCACGGCGACAAAGTTACCGCCATCCCGTCCGACTTCGTTACCGTTGCCAGCACCGAAAGCTGCCCGTTTGCCATCATGGCGAACGAAGAAAAACGCTTCTACGGCGTGCAGTTCCACCCGGAAGTGACCCACACCCGTCAGGGTATGCGTATGCTGGAGCGCTTCGTGCGCGACATCTGCCAGTGTGAAGCCCTGTGGACCCCGGCAAAAATCATCGACGACGCCGTTGAGCGTATCCGCCAGCAGGTTGGCGATGACAAAGTGATCCTCGGCCTCTCCGGCGGCGTAGACTCCTCCGTGACCGCGATGCTGCTGCACCGCGCCATCGGCAAAAACCTGACCTGCGTCTTCGTGGACAACGGTCTGCTGCGTCTGAACGAAGCCCAGCAGGTTATGGACATGTTTGGCGACCACTTCGGTCTGAACATCGTTCACGTGGAAGGCGAGCAGCGCTTCCTGGACGCGCTGAAAGGCGAGAACGATCCGGAAGCAAAACGTAAGATCATCGGCCGCGTGTTCGTGGAAGTGTTCGACGAAGAAGCGCTCAAGCTGGAAGACGTGAAGTGGCTGGCGCAGGGCACCATCTATCCGGACGTGATCGAGTCTGCGGCTTCCGCTACCGGTAAAGCGCACGTTATCAAATCTCACCACAACGTGGGCGGCCTGCCGAAAGAGATGAAGATGGGCCTGGTTGAACCGCTGCGCGAGCTGTTCAAAGACGAAGTGCGTAAGATCGGTCTGGAACTGGGTCTGCCGTACGACATGCTCTACCGTCACCCGTTCCCGGGCCCGGGTCTTGGCGTGCGCGTGCTGGGTGAAGTGAAGAAAGAGTACTGCGATCTGCTGCGTCGCGCGGACGCGATCTTCATCGAAGAGCTGCACAAAGCTGACCTGTACAACAAGGTAAGCCAGGCGTTCACCGTGTTCCTGCCGGTTCGCTCCGTCGGCGTCATGGGCGATGGCCGTAAGTACGACTGGGTTGTTTCCCTGCGTGCAGTGGAAACCATCGACTTCATGACTGCGCACTGGGCGCACCTGCCGTATGACTTCCTGGGACGTGTGTCTAACCGCATCATCAACGAAGTGAATGGTATTTCCCGCGTGGTGTATGACATCAGCGGTAAGCCACCGGCTACGATTGAGTGGGAATAATTTCCCTCTGAATTAACCCAAAACCCTCTGCCCGTGCAGGGGGTTTTTTATTTTCCTATTTCCCTTCACCCAGCCGATACGCCAGCGCCACCACCAGCGACTGCGTCAGGCACAGCGTTGCTGACTGTGACCGGAACGCATCCACCTGCGCCTCTTTCACCACAAAGCAGAGGTCGCTGAACGTCGCCAGGGGGCTTATCTGGCTGTCCGTAATCACGATCTGCCGCGCGCCGACGCTGGCGGCGGTTTCGCTGACCATCACCGTCTCTTCCGCGTACGGCGAGAAGCTGATCGACACCACGATGTCGCGCGCCTTAATGCGGCTGATCTGTTCGCGCAGCATCCCGCCCATGCCGTCGAGCAGGATAGGGCGGCACTCCAGATGGCTCAGGGCATAGGTGAGGTACGCGGCGACGCTAAAGGAGCGGCGCAGTCCGGCGATGTAGATGGTGTCGGCGTCGGCCAGCAGCTGTACCGCGCGCTCCAGCATCTCCGGCTCGGCGCGGGCGGCCAGCTGCTGCAGCGCCTGCGCGTTCGAGCGGGCAAACTCCTGCAGGATATCGAGCGGCGTTTCCGGCACGGCCTCGCTCTCCATCTCGCGGAACAGCCGGGCGCGGTCGCTGTAGCTGGCGGTCTCCTCTACCAGGTTCATGCGAAACAGCTGTTTCATTTCGTTGAAGCCGGTGAAGTCAAAGGCGTTAGCAAAGCGGATTAGCGTCGAGGGCGGCACGTCGGCGCGTTCTGCAATGACGGCAACCGTATCAAAGGCCACGCTGTTGGTGTTGTCCAGCACGTAGCGGGAGACCTGCTGCAGCCTCTTGCTCAGGCTATCGTAGCGATCGCGGATTTGCTGCTGCAGTTCGTTCAGGCTGGTTGCTGTCGTCATCTTATCCCCCAAATACAGTCTTATGATTCTAAACGCAAAACCGCGTCTTTTAAATATCGGCCATCCATCTGGCAGCAAAAATGAAACAGAAGATTCAGTCATTTCCTCGCCCGAGATCCCTTAATAGCGCACGTGGCGTCAGTGGTGCTGGCTGTTAACATAAAAATCCATCCTTGATCACAATAATCATCATTTATTTTATTTCAACTTAAAATGGAATATTTGTTTCATGTATAGTGTTCAGTACACAGCGTTCAGGTAACAGTCACGAATCAACAGCGAGAGGTTAAGGATGGAGACGGTAGCGAATTTTATTCACGGCGAATGTGTCACCGGTTCAGGCCAGCGCGTTCAGGCGATCTTCAACCCGGCCACCGGCGAGCAGATCCGCCAGGTGGTGATGAGTACGGCACAGGAAACGGAGCAGGCGATTGCCGCCGCGCAGCAGGCGTTTCCGGCGTGGGCGCGTCATGCTCCGCTTAAGCGCGCGCGCATGATGTTCCGCTTCAAAGCGCTGCTTGAAGAGAACATGGATCGGCTGGCCCGCCTCATCAGCGAAGAGCACGGCAAGGTCTTCTCCGACGCGGTGGGCGAACTGACCCGCGGTCTGGAAGTGGTGGAGTTTGCCTGCGGTATTCCGCATCTGCAAAAGGGTGAACACTCGGCGAACGTCGGCACGGGCGTCGACAGCCACTCGCTCATGCAGCCGCTCGGCGTCTGCGCCGGGATCACGCCGTTTAACTTCCCGGCGATGGTGCCGATGTGGATGTTCCCGATTGCGCTGGCGACCGGGAATACCTTCGTGCTGAAACCGTCGGAAAAAGATCCTTCTCTGGCGCTCGCGCTGGCGCAGCTGCTGAAAGAGGCCGGCCTGCCGGACGGCGTCTTCAACGTGGTGCAGGGCGATAAAGAGTCCGTTGACGTGCTCCTGACCGACCCGCGCGTGCAGGCGGTGAGCTTTGTCGGCTCCACGCCGATTGCGGAATACATTTACCAGACCGCGTCCGCCCACGGCAAGCGCTGTCAGGCGCTGGGGGGCGCGAAAAACCACTGCATTTTGATGCCGGATGCCGACATGGAGATGGCGACCAACGCCATCATGGGCGCGGCCTACGGCGCGGCGGGGGAACGCTGCATGGCGCTCTCGGTAGTGCTGGCGGTAGGGGATAAAACCGCCGATGACCTCTGTACTCGGCTGGAGAAACAGATTGCCGCGCTGCGCGTCGGGCCGGGCCTGGACCAGTCGCCGGAAAACGAAATGGGGCCGCTCATCTCCTCCGCGCACCGCAGCAAGGTGCTGGGCTATATCGACAGCGGGGAAGCGCAGGGAGCAAAACTGCGCGTGGACGGTCGCGGCTTCAGCGTGAAGGGCCATGAGCAGGGCTACTTCGTTGGGCCGACGCTGTTCGATAACGTCACTCCTGAGATGACCATCTATAAAGAAGAGATTTTTGGCCCGGTGCTTTCTGTGGTGCGCGTAGCAGATTACGCCAGCGCGGTGGATCTGATTAACCGCCATGAATATGGTAATGGTTCGGCGATCTTCACCCGCGACGGCGGCTGCGCGCGCCGCTTCTGCGAAGAGGTGCAGGCGGGCATGGTGGGGGTCAACGTGCCGATTCCGGTGCCGATGGCATTCCACAGCTTCGGCGGCTGGAAGCGTTCCATCTTCGGTGCGCTCAACGTTCACGGCAGCGACGGCGTGCGTTTCTACACCCGAATGAAAACCATCACCGCGCGCTGGCCGGAAATGCAGCAGGAGACAGGCGCTGCGTTCTCCATGCCGACGCTGGGCTGACAGGAGGCGTTATGCAAACCGAACGTATGACCATGGCCCAGGCGCTGGTCCGGTTCCTTAATCAACAGTACGTTAGCGTGGATGGCGATGAAACTCCCTTCGTGGAGGGCGTCGCCACCATCTTTGGGCACGGCAACGTGCTGGGCATTGGCCAGGCGCTGGAGCAGGATCCCGGCCATCTGCAGGTGATGCAGGGCTGCAACGAGCAGGGCATCGCCCATATGGCGACGGGATTCGCCAAACAGCACCGCCGTCAGCGCATTTTTGCCGTCACCTCCTCCGTCGGGCCGGGTGCCGCCAATATGGTCACGGCGGCGGCAACCGCCACGGCGAACCGCATCCCGCTGCTGCTGCTCCCGGGCGATATCTACGCCAGCCGCCAGCCGGACCCGGTACTGCAGCAGATCGAGCAGTATCACGATCTCAGCATCAGCACCAACGACTGCTTCCGTCCGGTCTCCCGCTACTGGGACCGCATCTACCGTCCCGAGCAGTTGATGAGCGCAATGCTTAGCGCGATGCGAACGCTTACTGACCCGGCAGATACCGGTGCGGTTACGATTTGCCTGCCGCAGGACGTGCAGGGGGAAGCGTGGGATTACCCGCTAAGCTTCTTTGCGCGTCGCGTGCACCACATCGAGCGTCGTCCACCCGATCCGCAGCGTCTGGCGCAGGCGCGGGCGCTGATCGCCCGCAAGCGTCGCCCTCTGGTGGTGTGCGGCGGCGGGGTGCGTTATTCCGGCGCGCATGAGGCGTTTCGCGACTTTGTCGAGACGCTGCAGCTGCCGTTTGCCGAAACTCAGGCCGGAAAGGGGGCGCTGGTAAGTGACCACCCACTTAACCTCGGTGGCGTAGGGGTGACGGGCGGAATGGCGGCCAACCAGCTCGCGCCGCAGGCTGACCTGGTGATTGGCATCGGCACGCGCCTGACCGACTTTACCACCGGCTCCAAGGCACTCTTTTCCCATCCGGACGTCGAATTTCTGCTACTGAACGTGGCCGAGTTTGACGCTCTGAAGCTGGACGCTACGGCGCTGATTGCCGACGCTCAAACCGGACTCCAGGCATTGACCCACGCGCTCGGTGATTACCGCAGCGGCTGGGGAGAGGCGATCGCTGAGGCGAAATCCGCCTGGCGCGACGAGTGCCGTCGCCTGTGGGATCGCCAGTGGCGTCCGGACGACGCACCCGAAGTGGCGGGGCACCTGGATACGCAGCTGGCGGAGTACGGCAAGACGCTCAACACCCGCCTGACCCAGACGCGGGTGCTGGGGCTGATCAACCAGCATGTGGAAGATAACGCCATCGTGGTGGGCGCGGCCGGTTCGCTGCCGGGCGATTTACAGCGCCTCTGGCAGGTCAAAACGCCGGACAGCTATCACCTGGAGTACGGCTACTCCTGCATGGGGTACGAGATTGCGGCAGCCATCGGCGCGAAGCTTGCCCGACCCGAGCAGCCGGTATACGCCATGGTGGGGGATGGCTCCTACATGATGCTGCACTCCGAGCTGCAAACCGCGGTGCAGGAGGGCATTAAGGTCACCGTTCTGCTGTTTGATAATGCCAGCTTCGGCTGCATTAACAACCTGCAGATGGGGCACGGTATGGGCAGCTTTGGCACGGAAAACCGCCATCGCAACCCGGAAACCGGACGCCTTGACGGTCCGCTGGTGAAGGTCGATTTTGCGCAAAACGCGGAGAGCTACGGCTGCCGCGCGTGGCGGGTGCACGACGAGCAAAGCCTGCTGGCGGCGCTGGAGGCGTCACGCGCCCATCCGGGCCCGACGCTGCTGGACATCAAGGTGCTACCGAAGACCATGACCCACGACTACGCCTCCTGGTGGCGAACCGGTGATGCGCAGGTGGCGGAATCGTCTGCCGTGCGTGAAGCCGCGGAGCAAACGCAGGCGCAGGTGAAAAAAGCCCGTCAGTATTAAGTTTTTCCGCCGTAACGAAATTTTCATTTCATTTTTATTTTCCCCTCACCCCAGCCCTCTCCCCAAAGGGGAGAGGGAGAAAAGACCGCGCCGTACCGTCCCCTCTCCCCTTTGGGGAGAGAGTTATGGTGAGGGGCACATCTCCCGCGATGTTGTGAGATTGATAACAAAATTTATCTCATTCATCTCAAAAGTGTTAACCCGCACTCAAAAACATAATTTTCACTATTTATAAAAATGAAATAAATGTTTTATTTATAGGGTCGTTAGTTCACAGCATTCACCAACACCGGGAGCCGTTATGTTTAACATTGCTTTACTGGGCGCTGGCCGAATTGGCCAGGTACATGCAGCTAACATCGCCAGCCACGGCGCGACCACGCTCTGGTCCGTGGTTGACCCGAATCAGGAATTTGCCACCCGCCTCGCCACGCAGTATCAGGCCCGCCAGCAGAGCCTGGATGAAGCGATGACCGACCCTAACGTTCACGCCGTGCTGATCGCCTCTGCCACCGATACCCACGCGGACCTGATTGAAATGGCCGCCCGCCACGGCAAGGCCATCTTCTGTGAAAAGCCGGTACACCTCGACCTCGCCCGCGTGCGCGACTGCCTGAAGGTGGTCAAAGAGTATGACGTGCCGCTGTTCATTGGCTTTAATCGCCGCTTTGACCCGCAGTTCCGCCGCGTGAAAACCGACGCGCAGGCCGGGTGCATCGGCAAACTGGAATCGTTGCTCATTATCTCCCGCGACCCGTCTCCGCCGCCTGCGGAGTACGTGCGCGTTTCCGGCGGCATGTTCCGCGATATGACCATTCACGACTTTGACATGGCCCGCTTCATCATGGGCGAAGAGCCGGTGTCGGTGTATGCCCAGGGCAGTAACCTGGTCGATCCGGCGATTGGCGAGGCGGGGGACATCGATACCGCGTTTATCGTTCTGAAATACGCTTCCGGCGCGATGGCGACCATCGTCAACAGCCGCCGCTCATCTTACGGCTACGACCAGCGCCTGGAGCTGCACGGCTCCGAAGGGCTGCTGTGCGCGGGCAACATTCTGGAAAACCAGGTGCAGCACTACGGCAAACAGGGCTGCACCAGCGCGCTGCCGGAACACTTCTTCCTGCAGCGCTACAAATCCGCTTACGCCGCGGAATGGGAACACTTTGTCGCGGTCCTGCGCGGCGAAGCGGTGCCTGACTGCAGCGGCGATGATGGTGAACGTGCGCTGTACCTCGCGGATAAAGCGCTGGAGTCACTCCGCAGCCAGCGCGAGATCGTCCTCTAAACACAACTACCCTACACAGAGAGACATAATAATGAAAAAACTGATCGTAGCCGCCCTCATCGCCATGACGTCCGGGGCCGCCCTCGCCGAAAACGAGCAAATCGTTTTCAGTACGCCAAACCTGGCCATGCCGTTTGAAGTTCACATGCAGCGCACGGCGGTGAAAGCCGCAAAAGAGATGGGCGTGAAGCTTCAGGTACTGGACGGGCAGGGCAGCTCGCCGAAGCAGGTTGCTGACCTGGAAAATGCCATCACCCGCGGGGCGCAGGGCTTTATCGTTTCCCCGAACGATGTGAACGCGGTCTCCAGCGCGGTGGATGAAATTCAGGATGCGAAGCTGCCGGTGGTCACCCTTGACCGCTCCGTCGACAGCCAGAAGAAGGTGCCGCACTTTGGCGCCAACAACTACAAGGGCGGCCAGGCGATTGGCGACTTCGTTAAAACCAAATTCCCCGACGGGGCGGAGATCATTCTGCTGACCGGCCAGCCGGGCTCCTCCTCCAACATCGAACGCACCAAAGGGATCCGCGACAGCCTGAAGGCTGGCGGGGATAAGTACAAGATTGTCGCCGATCAGACCGGCAACTGGATGCGTTCTGAAGGGATGCGCATCGTGGAAAGCGTGCTGCCCTCGCTGCCGAAACGTCCTCAGGTGATCCTCTCCGCTAACGACGACATGGCGCTGGGGGCGATCGAAGCGCTGCAGAGCCAGGGCGTGAAGCCGGGCGAAATTCTGGTCACAGGCTTTGACGCGGTACCGGAAGCGCTGGCCCGCGTGCGCGACGGCTGGCTGGCGGTGACGGCGGACCAGCGTCCGGGCTTTGCGGTGCAGACGGCGATGAGCCAGCTGGTGGCCAACGTGCGCGAGAAGAAAGCCATCACCGGGGCCGACTACCCGCCGACGCTGATCACTAAAGAGAACCTGCAGCAGGCTGAGCGTATCGGTGAGGCCGGTAACTGATTTATCCGCAGCCGCCGCTGGCGCGGCGGCTCACTCTAAAGGAGGAGCAGACCGATGTCGCAACCCTTACTGAAAGTGACCGACCTGGCAAAAAGCTTTTCCGGCGTCTGGGCGTTAAGCAGCGCCCAGCTGACCGTCGGCGCGGGCGAGATCCACGCCCTGCTGGGGGAAAACGGGGCGGGTAAATCCACGCTGCTGAAGGCGCTCGCGGGGGCGCAGCCGCAAACCCGCGGGGATATCTGGTTCAACGGCGAAACGCTGCCGGTGGACGACTCCCCGGTGGAACGGCAGAACAAGGGCATTATCACCATCTACCAGGAATTTAATCTGCTGCCCAACATGACCGTCGCGGAAAACATGTTTCTCGGGCGCGAGCCGCGTAAACGCAATCTGATCGTCGACGAAAAGGCGGTAAATCAGGAAGCGCAGGTCATTCTCGACTATCTGCAGCTGAACGTTGCGCCGACCACGCCGGTCGCCCGTCTGAGCGTTGCCCAGCAGCAGATGGTGGAGATCGCCCGGGCGCTGACCCTCAACGCCAGGCTAATCATTATGGACGAACCTTCCGCCGCGCTGAGCGATAGCGAGGTGGAAAGCCTGCATCGCGTGGTGCGGGAGCTTAAAAACCGCGGCGTAAGCATTATTTATGTTACCCACCGTCTGCACGAAGTTTTCCAGCTCTGCGATCGCTTCACCGTTTTCCAGGACGGCCGCTTCACCGGCACCGGCGCGGTGGCGGAGACCAACGTCGAACAGCTGATCCGCCTGATGGTCGGTCGCGACGTGGCCTTTAACCGTCGCCCTGCCAGCGAAACGCATCATGAGGATAAACCCGTCCGCCTGGCGGTGAAGGGGCTGAGCCGCGAAAAGCCGCCGCTGGATCCGCACGGCATAGCCCTGCATGACATCAGCTTCCACGTTCACGCCGGGGAGGTCTTAGGCATTGCCGGACTGGTGGGCGCCGGGCGCACCGAAGTGGCCCGCTGCCTGTTTGGCGCGGACGCGTTTACCTCGGGCAGCTTTGAACTGGACGGCGTGCCGTACCAGCCGCGCGACCCGCTTTATGCGCTCGATCAGGGCGTGGCGCTGGTGCCGGAAGACCGCAAAAAAGAGGGGGCGGTGCTGGGGCTGTCGATTCGCGACAACCTGTCGCTCTCCTGCCTCTCTTCGCTGCTGCAGTGGCGCTGGTTCGTGAACACCCGCAAAGAGGACGATCTGATCGAGTCCTACCGCAAGGCGCTGCAGATCAAAATGGTCAACAGCGCGCAGGAGGTGCGCAAGCTCTCCGGTGGTAACCAGCAAAAGGTGATCCTCGCGCGCTGCATGGCGCTCAACCCGCGGGTGCTGATCGTAGATGAGCCGACGCGCGGCATTGACGTGGGGACCAAATCAGAAGTGCACCAGGTGCTGTTTGACATGGCGAAAAAGGGCGTGGCGGTGATCGTGATCTCCTCCGATCTGCCTGAAGTGATGGCGGTGTCAGACCGGATCATTACCCTGAGCGAAGGGCGAGTGACCGGCGAGATCCACGGTGACGACGCTAACGAAGAACGGCTGATGACGATGATGGCCATCAACCACAACGCCCTGAACGCGGCATAACGGAGTTTCTCATGACGCAGATGATTTCTAAAACGCAGGCCCCGGTCAAACGCGCCGGACGCATCGATCCCATCGCCTTCTTCGAGCGCTTCGGGGTGCTGATTTTCATGATCCTGCTGCTGATCTTCTTTCAGTCGCAGAACAGCAATTTTTTCTCTGAACGCAATATTTTCAACATCCTGACCGAAGTCTCCATCTACGGGATCATGGCCGTGGGGATGACCTTTGTCATCCTGACCGCCGGGATTGACCTGTCCGTCGGCTCAATTCTGGCGGTCTGCGCCATGACCGCGGCGTACGTGATTAAGGGCGACAACTTCACCACCGTCGACCCGAACGCCTGGGGCGGCATGAGCTGGCTGATTGGGCTGGGGATTTGTCTGGCGATGGGCACGGCGATTGGCTTCCTGCACGGTCTGGGCGTAACCCGTCTGCGCCTGCCGCCGTTCATCGTGACCCTCGGCGGGATGACCATCTGGCGCGGCCTGACGCTGGTGATCAACGACGGCGCGCCGATTGCCGGTTTCGATCAGGGCTACCGCTGGTGGGGGCGCGGGGAGCTGCTCGGCATCTCCATTCCGATCTGGATCTTCGCCATCGTCGCCCTCGGCGGCTATCTGGCGCTGCATAAAACCCGCTGGGGCCGATTCGTCTACGCCATCGGCGGTAACCCGGAGGCGGCGCGCCTGGCGGGGGTGAACGTCAAGCGCGTGCTGGTCAGCGTCTATGTGCTGATCGGCTGTCTGGCGGGACTGGCGGGCTTCATCCTGAGCGCGCGTCTGGGGAGCGCCGAGGCGGTGGCCGGGATCTCTTTTGAGCTGCGCGTCATCGCCTCGGTGGTGATCGGCGGTACCTCGCTGATGGGCGGCTACGGGCGCATCGGCGGCACCATTATCGGCTCCATCATCATGGGGATTCTGATTAACGGCCTTGTGCTGATGAACGTCTCGGCCTACTACCAGCAGATTATCACCGGATTAATTATCGTTCTGGCGGTGGCGTTTGACACCTACGCCAAGAGCCGTCGCGGCGCACTGTGAGGATCACGATGAAAGAGGTTCGTATTGGATTAATTGGCACCGGGTATATCGGCAAGGCGCACGCTATCGCGTATGCCCAGGCCCCAACGGTGTTCAACCTGCGCGGCAGGCTGGTGCGCGAGATGGTGGCGGAAGTCACGCCGGAGCTGGCGGCAGCGCGCGCGCGGGCGTTTGGCTTCAACCGCTCCACCGGCGACTGGCGGGCGCTGGTGGCCGACCCGGCTATTGATGTGGTGGATATTTGCTCACCCAACCATCTGCATAAAGAGATGGCGCTGGAGGCGATCCGCCACGGCAAGCACGTCTACTCGGAGAAGCCGCTGGCGCTGAACGCCCACGACGCGCGGGAGATGGTTGACGCCGCGAAGCGGGCCGGGGTGAAAACGCTGGTGGGGTTCAACTACATGAAGAACCCGACGGCGCAGCTGGCGAAAGAGATTATCGCCCGCGGTGAGATAGGCGAGGTGATCCACTTCTACGGCACCCACAACGAAGACTATATGGCCGACCCGCTGTCGCCCATTCACTGGCACTGCTTTAAAGAGACCGCCGGGCTGGGGGCGCTGGGCGACCTCGCGGCGCATATTGTCAACATGGCCCAGTACCTGGTGGGGGAGATCGAGCAGGTCTGCGGCGATCTGAAGATCGTGGTCCCGGAGCGCCCGGCGAAGGCCGGATCGTCGGAGATGATTGCCGTCGAAAACGAGGATCAGGCCCACGCAATGGTGCGCTTCGCGGGCGGGGCGCAGGCGGTGATTGAAACCTCCCGTGTCGCCTGCGGCCGCAAAATGGGGTTGTCATATGTGATAACCGGAACGAAAGGCGCTATCAGCTTCACCCAGGAGCGCATGGCGGAGCTGAAGCTCTATCTGCATGACGATCCGGTTAACCGTCAGGGGTTCCGCACCCTGCTCGTCGGCCCGGCGCACCCGGACTACGCCGCGTTCTGCATGGGCGCGGGCCACGGGATTGGCTTTAACGATCAAAAAACGGTGGAGGTGCGCGATCTGGTGGACGGGATTGCCGCCGACGCGCCGATGTGGCCGGACTTTGAAGAGGGCTGGAAGGTATCGCGCGTGCTGGATGCAATCGCGCTCTCGCACCGGGAAGGCCGCTGGCTGAACGTGAACGACATTGTCTGATGAGGTATCAACGTGGAAAAGCAGTTTGATGTGATATGCATGGGTCGCGTGGCGGTAGACCTCTACAGTCAGCAGATTGGTGCCCGTCTGGAGGATGTGTCGAGCTTCGCCAAATACCTCGGCGGCTCGTCCGGCAACGTGGCGTACGGCACCGCGCGCCAGGGGCTGCGCTCGTCGATGCTGGCACGCGTCGGCGATGAACATATGGGCCGCTTCCTGCGGGAAGAGCTCAACCAGGTGGGCTGCGATACCAGCCATCTGATTACAGATAAACAACGCCTCACGGCGCTGGTGCTACTCGGCATTAAAGACCGGGACACCTTTCCTCTGATTTTTTATCGCGATAACTGCGCGGATATGGCCATTACGGCCAGCGATGTGGACGAAAGCTACATTGCCTCCGCACGGTGTCTTGCCATCACCGGGACTCACCTTTCTCATCCTCAGACCCGCGAGGCGGTGCTGACGGCGCTGGGCTATGCCCGCCGTCACGGCGTGCGCACGGTGCTGGACATCGACTACCGTCCGGTGCTGTGGGGGCTCACCGCCTTAGGCGACGGTGAAACGCGCTTTATCGCCGCCGATAAGGTCACCCGCGAGCTGCAGGAGGTGCTGCACCTCTTCGACGTCATTGTCGGCACCGAGGAGGAGTTTCACATTGCTGGCGGCAGCACGGATACCCTGCAGGCGCTGGGGCAGGTGCGTGCAGTCAGTGACGCAGCGCTGGTCTGCAAACGCGGCGCGCTCGGCTGCTCGGTCTATACCGACGCCATTCCGCCCCGGCTGGACGACGGCCTGACGGTGACCGGCGTGCGCGTGGAGGTGCTGAACGTCCTCGGCGCAGGGGACGCGTTTATGTCTGGCCTGCTGCGCGGTTACCTGAACGACGAGGGCTGGGAGCAGGCGTGCCGCTATGCCAACGCCTGCGGCGCGCTGGTGGTCTCGCGCCACGGCTGCGCCCCGGCGATGCCGAGCAAAATCGAGCTGGATGACTATCTTTCACGCGCTGCAGATGTGCCGCGCCCGGATCTCGACCCACGTCTTAACCATCTCCACCGGGTGACCACCCGCCGCCGCGAGTGGCCGGAGCTGTGCGTGATGGCCTTCGACCACCGCAGCCAGCTTGAGGATATGGCGATGCAGTGCGGCGCGTCGATCGGGCGCATTCCGGCGCTAAAGCAGCTGATCCTGCAGGCCAGTCGCGAGGCGGCAAGCCGCGCCGGGCTGGAGGGCAAAGCCGGCCTGCTGTGCGACGGCACCTTTGGTCAGGACGCGCTGAACGCCATCACCGGCGAGGGGTGGTGGATTGGCCGTCCCATTGAGCTGCCGGGCTCGCGTCCGCTGGAGATGGAGCATGGCAACATCGGCACCCAGCTCATCAGCTGGCCGCAGGAACACGTGGTGAAGTGCCTGGTCTTTTTCCATCCGGAAGACGCCCACGGCCTGCGCCTGGAGCAGGAGCAGAAAATTGCCGAGGTGTACCACGCCTGCTGCCGGTCCGGGCATGAGCTGCTGCTGGAGGTGATCCTGCCTGCGACCATGGCGCGCAGCGACGAGCTCTACCTGCGCGCCATCTCCCGCTTCTACAACCTCGGCATTTACCCCGACTGGTGGAAGCTGCCGCCGCTTTCCGCCGAGGGCTGGACGGCGCTGAACGAGATTATCGAACGCCGGGACCCGCACTGCCGCGGGGTGGTGATCCTCGGCCTGGATGCCCCGGCGGAACAGCTGCGCGCCGACTTCAGGGCCGCAGCAGGGCAGACGGTAGTAAAAGGCTTCGCCGTGGGGCGCACGCTGTTTGGCGATGCCTCCCGCGCGTGGCTGAAGCACGATATTGACGATGCGCAGCTGGTGGCACGCATCCGGGACAACTACCTGCAGCTTATCGCCTGGTGGCGCGAGCGCGGACACGCATAATGGAGAAGACAATGAGTGTACAACTGGGCATTAACCCGCTGACGTGGACGAACGACGATCTGCCTTCACTCGGCGCGGAGACGTCGCTGGAAACCTGCCTGAGCGAAGGTAAAGAGGCCGGTTTCGCCGGCTTCGAGCTGGGCAATAAGTTCCCGCGCGAAGCGCGCCTGCTCGGCCCCATCCTTCAGCGCCATGACCTGCAGCTGGTCTCCGGCTGGTACTCCGGCCGCCTGCTGGATCGCAGCGTGGAGGAGGAGATCGCCGCCGTGCAGTCCCACCTGGCGCTGCTGCGCGAGCTGGGGGCGAAGGTGCTGGTCTTTGCGGAAGTGAGCGGCTGCATTCACGGCGAGCAGCAGACCCCGGTGCATCTGCGCCCGCGCTTCCCGCAGTCACGCTGGAAGGAGTACGGTGAGAAGCTTACCGAATTTGCCCGCTACACCCAGCAGCAGGGCGTGCAGATTGCCTACCATCACCATATGGGCACGGTGATTGAGTCCGCCGACGACGTGGACAACCTGATGACCCACACCGGCGACGCGGTGGGGCTACTGCTCGATACCGGCCATCTGACCTTTGCCGGGGCCGATCCGCTGGCGGTGGCGCAGCGCTGGGCGTCGCGCATCAACCACGTCCACTGCAAAGACGTGCGTGCCGACGTGCTGGCGGACGTGAAAAACCGTAAAACCAGCTTCCTCGACGCGGTGCTGAGCGGCGTGTTTACCGTGCCGGGCGACGGCTGCGTCGATTACCCGCCGATCATGCGGCTGCTGAAGGCGCAGGATTATCACGGCTGGCTGGTGGTGGAGGCCGAGCAGGACCCGGCGATTGCCCATCCGCTGACCTACGCCCGTCTGGGGTATAACAACCTGAGCCGTCTGGCGCGCGACGCCGGACTGATTTGAGGAGGTGACATGTCACGTCTGTTATCACGCTGGCAACAGCCGAACGCGGAGGGGCGCACCCAGTCCGTCACGCCGGAAAGCGCAGGGTGGGGGTACGTCGGCTTTGAGGCGTATGAGCTGCAGGAGGGGCAGACGCTGACGCTGCCCGCCGTCCGCGAAGAGCGCTGCCTGGTGCTGGTCGCCGGGCGTGCCTCCATCACCACGCCTTCCGCGCAGTTTAATGATATTGGCGGGCGGATGAGCCCGTTCGAACGCATCAAGCCGTGGGCGGTATACGTCACCCCGCAGGAGACGGTGCAGGTGAAGGCGCTGACGAAGCTTGAGCTGGCGGTCTGCGCCGCGCCTGGCAAGGGCACGTATCCGACGCGGCTGATTGCGCCGCAGGATATCGACGGCGAAGCGCGCGGTAAGGGCCACAACCAGCGCTACGTGCACAATATTCTGCCGGAAGACAAGCCCGCCGACAGCCTGCTGGTGGTGGAGGTCTGGACTAACGAGGGCTGCACCAGCTCGTACCCGAGCCACAAGCACGACACGGATAACCCGCCGCAGGAGACGTATTTGGAGGAGACCTACTACCATCGCCTCAACCCGGAGCAGGGGTTCTGCATGCAGCGCGTCTACACCGACGACAGAACGCTGGATGAGTGTATGGCGGTCTATAACCGTGACGTGGTCATGGTGCCGAAGGGCTACCACCCGGTGGCGACGATGGCCGGGTATGACAGCTACTACCTCAACGTGATGGCCGGGCCGGTGCGCAAATGGATGTTCACCTGGGAGGAGGACCACGCGTGGATTAATCGCGATTATCCCGCGGATGGCGGGCACTGAGGCTATTATTTGCCGGGTGGCGCTGCGCTTACCCGGCCTACAATTTACAAAATATTATTTTGCTTCAATCGCCTGCTCAATCGTCCGGGCAACGATCTGCGGCTGGCTGACCATAGACACGTGGCTTGCCGCCACCTCGGTGGTTTTCGCGTGGATCGTCTTCGCCATCGCCCGTTCAAGATCGGGGTTGATCATTCGGTCATTCTTGCTAACCACATACCAGCTCGGTTTGTCATGCCACGCCGCGTGGACGACTTTTTCACCAAAAGCCTCAGCCTTAATTGGCCCCTGCGTGGCTGCAATCGTGTTTTGAGTGTCTGGCTTCACGTCAGGCGCGAAATCCTTCCTGACGGCGTCCGCTGGCAGGTATAAATAACCGTCGGCCGTTTTGGCAATGCTCGCGCTACCCGGCGGCGCAGGGTAGCTTCCTGCCAGGTCCGCCGTCGACTGGCCGGAATCCGGGGCGAACGCCGCCACGTACACCAGCGATTTTACCCGCGCATCGTTTCCCGCCTCGCTAATCACGGTGCCGCCCCAGGAGTGGCCCACCAGCACTACGTCACCCTTGGCGCGGGCGATGGCCCGCTTTGTGGCGGCAACGTCATCGTTGAGCGACGTGAGCGGCAGCTGCACGGCAATGACCTCGGCGTGCTGTTTCTGCAACAGGGTAATCACCTTATTCCAGCTGCTGCCGTCAGCAAACGCGCCGTGAACCAGCACGACGCTGGTTTTACCCTGTGCAAAGGCGCTGGCGGAAAGCGCCAGCAGGCCTGCCGTTAGTACAGTCAGTGCTTTCATCTTGAGATTCCTTAAAAGTGGTGGACCGCCGCGTGGGGCGGTACGGTGAATTCAATGGTTTTGTGGTCGAGCGGTTTGTGCGTCGGGTCGGCCAGAATAATCGTCACCTCGTGTTTACCGGCGGGCAGCCCCACCAGAATCACCGGCTCTCCGCTGGCGTCAGCCCAGTGCCACGGCTCGTCATCCACCACCACGTGAATGTGTCCGATGCGCGGAGTGACCTTGAGCGCTTCAGGTCCGAATACCGGCTCGATGCGCAGGTTTTCGGCACGGTACTGTATAAACACCGCGCCTTTGCTCAGCGGCCCGGCAAGCGGGGGATCGACGATCAGCTTTGCGGGCGGCTGCGGCTGCGCCAGCGGGGCAACGGCGGCGGGGCCGTTAACGTCCCCGGCGCTCAGGTTGTCCAGCGGCGTGGCCTGGGCATGGGCTACAGATGCCAGGACAAGCAGGGGGATAAGTGCATAACGACGGGTCATCGATCTCTCTCCTCATCGGTTCTGAATGGCGACAGGGAAAGAAAACCATTTTTATGTATCGGAGATATTTGCCGGAGGCGGCGTTTTGTACCCGTTTGTCAGCGTGGCGCTCTGGATACAGTGCGATACAGTTTGCTTCCCGGGACAGCGCACGATCGCTATTGCCAGCCCGGCAATCACCAGCGTCAGCCCCGTCGACACCCCCATTGCGCCAGCGATCCCCAGCGTTTTGTTCAGCCACGCATAGGCAAACGGTGAGGCTGCGGCCATCAGCTGGCCGGGGATAAGCAGCATGCCCGTGCGGCGGGCATAGCTTTCGGTGCTAAACAGTTCCAGCGGCAGCGTGGCTTTCACGATGGTGACCAGTCCGTTGATGGCGCCATAGCCCAGCACAAACCCGGCTGCGCACCAGACAAACTTGGAACTGCTTAGCCCAACCAGAAAGCAGAGCGGCATGGCGAGCGCGGTAAAAAGCGTGAGTTTGAAGGGTGTTAAGCGGGCGCCCGCCAGCACTTCCAGCGAGCGGGCACCCGTCTGGCCGATCCCCCACAGCATGCCGATGGCGACAGGCAGGCCGAAGTGGGCAATAAACTCCGGCAGATGGGTGGACGTGCCGTTCGAAACAAAGGTAATGAGGGCAATGAAGATGGCATAAAGCCAGCCGTTACGCCGCTCGTTGTTCAAAGGCGGCGCGGTGACCTTTGTCGTCACCGTTAGCCGCTGACGGGGAAGCGTTCTTATCAGCGCCGCGCTCAGCAGACCGAGCAGAGCATAGACGCGCAGCGCGTCCTGCCAGCGCATAACCTGAAGCAGAGCATCGCCCAGCGGCCAGAAGACGGCGGAGGCCAGTCCGCCCGCCAGCGTGACGCGTGAGATTATTCTGCGCGCCTGCTGCCCGTAGAGGTTCACCAGCGCGGCGAACAGCGCATCGTAAAGCGACAGGCGCATGCCTGTGCCGGCGACCAGCCAGGCACAGTACCAGCCAAAAAGCGTCTGGGTATACGCCATCCCTGCGCAGCTTGCGGCGATCAGCAACGTTCCGCTCATCACCACCGTCTGACCGCCAAAGCGTGCCAGCAGGCGGGCGACAAAAGGGGATACCGCCGCCATCACCAGCATCGCCAGCGTCAGGCCGAGGTAAATCTGCGGTGAAGACCATCCACGGTCGGCTGAAATGGCCAGCGCAAAGGTGCCCGGCATATAAAACGAGATCCCCCAGTTGATGAGTTGATTACATCCGGCAGTGAGGGCGAGGCGGCGTGGCAGGGCAGGTGTTTCCATTATTTTTCATTCCGCTATGCAGTTGTCCTGAGCATAACGGGCGCGGTATTGTGCTGGCAGGGCTGCAACCTTATGCGCGGTATAAGAGAAACTTTGAATGACGACGCTTAATCTGGGCTATCTCGCCACCTTCCGTCTGGTGATCCAGCGCGGCAGCTTTTCAGCGGCAGCGGATGTGCTGGGTATCTCCCAGCCCGCCGTCAGCCTGCAAATACGCCAGCTGGAGCAGTTTCTGCAAACGCGGCTGGTGGAGCGTACCGGGCGAGGGATAAAGGCGACGGCAGCCGGAGAGGCATTGCTGGCGCATGGGGAGCGTATTCAGCAGGTGGTGGATGACGCCATTCGGTCGGTGAGCGCATTCAGCCACGATGTGAGCGGCACTATTACGCTTGGCACGGGGGCAACGGCCTGCATTCATTTTCTGCCGCCTCTGCTGGAGCAGCTACGCCGCGACTATCCGCTCCTGAACGTGGGGGTGACGACGGGCAACACCCGCGATATCGTCAGGGCCATCGAAGAGAACCGTCTCGATATGGGGCTGGTCACGCTGCCCGTGAGTGGCAAAGCGTTGGACGTCATGCCGGTGATGGACGAAGAGTTTGTTTTTATCGCCTCGCCGGAGCTGAAGGATGTTTTCAGAGACTTTACCCCGGAGGCGCTGCACGCTCAGCCGCTGATTGCCTTTGAATCAGGTAGTGGAACCCGGACGCTGATCGATGGCTGGTTTGCGGCTAATGGATTAGCGATCGCACCGGTGATGCAGCTTGGCAGCATCGAGGCGATCAAACGCATGGTTCGCGCGGGGCTGGGCTACAGCATCGTGCCTCGAATGGCGGTAGAACAGGATGGCGATCGCGAAGGGCTATGCGTGATGTCGCTTACGCCCATGCTGCAGCGGCAGCTGGCGGTGGTGATGCGACAGGATAAAATCCTCAGCAAAGGGATAGCGGCCATTATTCGGCTCGTGCAGCATCCTTCGGCGGTTTAGCGGTCAGCGGTGTCGACGGTGAGGCTGGATTGCTGCGACTGGGTTTTGTCCTGATGGTGGTACCAGGCGCCAATCGAGGAGTAAACGAAGCGGCCAAAGAAAAACAGAAAGCTGATGAGCAGTATGATGCGGGTCATTCGGGTGTTAAATCGATGTCGTTTGCGCATACGCGTGACCTGACTCACTCTGTTTATCCTGGGTAAGCCCTTTTGGGCGATAGGGATATTAAGGCACAGCGGGAAGAAGGGGTCAATTCTGCAGTGTGTAAATAACCGTCAATGTATACATTAATTAATGTTATTGAATTTAATTAATGCATTTACCATATTGATAATATGAAGAAAATTATTTCAAAAAAAACACCACAAAGAGTAATTTGCGTAAAGTAGTTTGATTTAAGTCAACGGATTCCCGGCCCTGATATTTAAAATCCTTCCTCCACACAGTTCGCCCCGCACGCCGCCGGGCGGCGCGTACGTCAGGTTGGATGCCTGTCTTTATTTTCCCTCTGGAGCGAAAGGGGTTTAACCGGGCATCTATGAACATTCTCGCTTTCCTGAAAAAAAATGAAAACCGCTGGTGGGCATTGCCGCTTATTTTGCCTGTGGTTTTACTTCCCGTGCTGAGCATCGCGAATACCTTCACGCAGCTGGGAGACGGCATTGCGGCACTCTATTATTTACCCCTCTCATTTTTGCTTTCGCTGATGATGTTCTTTGGGCTGGAAGCGCTGCCTGGGATCGTATTGTCGCTGTTTATCCGCTATTACCCCTCGGTCGGCATGTTCGAAACGGTCGCTGGTATGCTCCATTTTGTCGTCCCTTTAGTGCTGAGCTGGGGCGGCTACCGGGTGTTTGCGCCCAGACGGAATATGACCGCATACGGCGACATCCGGCTGATGGCGCAGCGCATCTTCTGGCAGGTCTTCTGCCCCGCGACGCTATTTCTGGTGCTGTTTCAGTTTGCGGTGTATTTAGGCGTGTATGAGAGCCGGCAGAGCCTTGCGGGATTAAACCCTCTTAATATTCGCACGCTCATCAACTATCAGACGCTGCTGGTCAGCGGGCTGACGGGCGTGCCGCTGAGCTATCTGCTGATCCGCCTGATTCGCCATCCGCGCTATCTCAAAAGCCTTCTCTCGCAGATCCGTGCCCAGATAGATAAAAAGGTGACGGTCATTGAGTTTCTGATGTGGGCGATTGCGCTAGGCGGGCTGCTTACGCTGCTGCTGCTCCCGATGAATGAAAACAGCTCCATTTTCACCACGAACTACACCCTGTCGCTGCTCATGCCGGTGATGCTCTGGGGCGCGATGCGTTTTGGCTATAAGCTGATTTCGCTTATATGGACGCCGATACTGCTGGTATCTATCCACTATTTTTACCGCTATATCCCGGTCAACCCGGGGTATGACATTCAGCTGGCGATCACCTCTTCCAGTTACCTGGTCTTCTCGTTCGTGGTGGTTTTTATGTCGATGCTGGCAACCCGGCAGCGCGCGGTGAACAAACGCTCGCGCAGGCTGGCGCTGCTCGATCCGGTCGTCCATATGCCTAACCTGCGGGCGCTGTCGCGCGATCTGGCGAAAAACCCGTGGTCGGCGCTCTGCCTGCTGCGTATTCCGGAGCTGGAAATTCTGGGCCGAAATTACGGCGTGTTGCTGCGGATTCAGTACAAGCAGCAGCTGGCGCAGTGGGTGAACGGTACTCTCCAGCCCAGCGAGCAGGTGTACCACCTGACCGGGTGCGACATGGCGGTACGCCTCAACGCGGAATCGCACCAGCAGCGGATTGAAACCCTGGACGAGCATATCAAACAATTCCGCTTTGTCTGGGACGGCATGCCGCTTCAGCCGCAGGTGGGAGTGAGCTATTGCTATGTCCGGTCCCCGGTTAACCATCTGTATCTGGTGCTGGGTGAACTGGGCGTGGTTGCCGACCTGTCGCTCGCCTCTAACCATCCGGAAAATCTTCAGCAGCGTGGGGCCGTCCATTTGCAGCGTAACCTGAAGGATAAAGTTGCGATGATGAGCCGCCTGCAAAAGGCGCTTGATAACGACGAATTCACCCTGCTGGTTCAACCCGTTCGCGGCCTGCGTGGCGATTGCTATCACGAAGTCCTGCTCCGGATGCCGGATGCCAGCGGGCTATTGATCTCTCCCGATCGGTTCCTGCCCGTCGCGCAGGAGTTTGGCCTCTCCTCGCGGGTGGATTTGTGGGTGCTGGAGTATACTCTGCGCTTCCTGGCCGCGCATCGCGAAAGGCTGCCGGGCCAGCGTTTCGCCATTAATCTGGCCCCCTCAACCGTATGTCGGGTGCAGTTTCCGCTTGAGGTCAGTCGCCTGCTGGCGAAATACGCCATTGAGCCGTGGCAGCTAATTTTTGAAGTGACGGAGTGCAGCACCTTTTGCAATGCGGAGCAGGCGCTACACATCCTCCGGCAGCTGCAGAAAATGGGGGTACGTATTGCGATTGATGATTTTGGCACCGGCTATGCGAGCTATGCGCGGCTGAAAAGCGTGGATGCGGATATTCTCAAGATCGACGGCAGCTTTATCCGCAATATCGTCAACAACAGCCTGGATTATCAGATTGTGGCGTCTATCTGCCATCTGGCGCGCATGAAGAAGATGCTGGTGGTGGCGGAGTACGTCGAAACCGAAGAGATACGTAGCGCGGTTCACGCGCTAGGCATCGATTATGTGCAGGGCTATCTGATTGGCAGACCGGCGCCGCTTGAGTCGCTGCTGGAAGCTGAGGCGTCCTGCGCGGACGCCTGAACCGTTACGCGGCGACGTCGGCGCTCTCTTCTTCGATTTTGAGCAGCCAGCCGGTGACCGCTTCCCAGTACTGCTGTTCTTTTTCCAGGTCCAGCAGGACCAGCGCGTTCTGGCTGAACCAGTCGTGCGGGAAGCTCAGCGTCCAGTGATGGTCGTCGGTTTTAAGCTTCAGCGTGGGCGGCGTGGTGGTGGCCTGGCGCTGGTTATTGAGCAGTACGCCCAGACGCAGCAGCTGTATAAGCGGCAGGAACTGTTTTTTCTTGAACAGCGTGAAGCGCGGCAGGTCGTCGAGCTTGATGGCTTTGCGGTGATAACGCACCAGGGTCGCCATCATGGTTTGCTGCTCCTGGTTGAAGCCAGGCAGATCGCTATTTTGCAGAATGTAGGCCGAATGGCGATGCATCCCGCTGTGGTTGATGTTGAGCCCCACCTCGTGGAGCATTGCGGCCCATTTTAACAGCGCGGCAAGCTGCGGGTGCGCGAGCTTCGGATTCTGCTCTTCCCACTGCTCGTACATCTGCACCGTGGTGTCCAGCACGCGCTTCGCCTGCTCGCGGTCGATATTGTACTGGTTAGCCAGGCTTTGTGCGGTGCGGCTGCGAATATCCTGATGGCGGAAGCGGCCTTCCATCTCATACAGCACACCTTCGCGCAGCGCGCCGTCGGAAAGGCGCAGCTCTTTAATGGCGAGGGCATCAAACACGCCGCAGAGGATGGCCAGCCCCGGAACGAAGACCACCTTACGCTCGTCGGAAAGCCCCGGCAGGCTTAAGGCGTCAAAACTTTTATGCTTCAGCACCTCTTCGGTCAGCAATGTCAGGCGTTCGGGCGTGATAAACCCGTCTTTTTCACCCATCGCCAGCAGCACTTCATGCGCCGCTTTGATGGTACCCGACGCGCCCAGCGCCACGTTCCAGCCCTGGATACGGTACTGCCAGGCCAGGTTTTCCAGCTTCTGGACGGCCGCCATCCGCGCACGCTGGAAGTTCTCGCGGGTGATGCAACCGCCCGGGAAATACATCTGTGCGAAGCTGACGCATCCCATACGGCGGCTTTCCACCAGGCGCGGCTCAAAGTCTTCGCCGATCACAAGCTCCGTAGAACCGCCGCCGATGTCGATCACCAGCTTGCGCCCTTTTTCCGGCTGGGTGTGCTCGACGCCCATGAAGATCAGACGCGCTTCCTCGTTGCCGGAGATGATCTCAATCGGGTAGGGGATCACCTTTTCGGCCCGCTTGAGAAACTCAGGTGCGTTCAGGGCCTGGCGTAGGGTGTGGGTGCCCACGATGCAAACGCTGGAGGGCGAGAAGCCCTGCAGGCGTTCAGCAAACAGCGACAGGCAGTTTAACCCGCGCTCCATCGCCTCTTCGCTGAGCATGCTGCGTTCATCAAGACCATCCGCCAGGTGTACGCGCTGCTTCAGACGACCGATGATCTGCAACGCGCCATCTACCTCACGGGCGATGACCATGTGGAAACTATTAGAGCCAAGATCGACCGCGGCGAATTCCTGCGGGCGTGGGGTCTTATCATTTATCGGCATAGGTTAATCGGGTTGCTCGAGTGATTTGATATAGTCGTAAATCGCCAGTTGCGACCGCACTTTACGGCGGTTGCCGCGCGGTACATAGCGGTTACTGAGTTCTTTGTCGATATAGCGTGCTTTCACGGTATCGCTAAACAGAATCTCGATGATGTCGAGGATCTGCTGCTTCAGGCGCGGATCCAGCAGCGGTGCCGCGACTTCAATTCGGTAGTCAATATTGCGCGTCATCCAGTCTGCCGAAGAGAGATAGACCTGTTTATCACCCGCATTATCGAAAATATAGACCCGATCGTGCTCCAGGTAGCGGTCAACAATGCTGATCACGCGAATATTGTCGCTGATGCCTTCCAGTTCCGGGATCAGCGAGCACATGCCGCGGATCAGAAGATTAACCGGTACGCCGGAGCTGGACGCCGCATAGAGCCTGTCCACCAGCCCTTTATCGACAAGGTTGTTAAGCTTCAGCGTGATGCCGGACGACAGCCCTTTCTGGGCATTGGCGATCTCTTTATCGATCATATCGTACAGCAGACGGCGCGAGTTCTGCGGCGAGACCAGCAGATAGTCGAAGCTCACCGGACGGTACGGGTTTTCGATAAAGTTAAAGACCCGGCGCACTTCGTTAGTGATGCGGGCATCGGCAGTTAAGAGCGAGTAGTCGGTATAAATTCGCGCGGTTTTCTCGTTAAAGTTCCCGGTACCGATGTGGGCATAACGCACCACCTCATCGCCCTCTTTACGAGAGATGAGGAACAGCTTGGCGTGAATTTTCAGCCCTGGCGCGGAGAAAATGACGTGCACACCGGCTTCCGTCAGACGACGCGCCCAGTGAATGTTCGCCTCTTCGTCGAAGCGCGCCTGCAGCTCAACCACCACGGTGACTTTTTTGGCGTTGTGCGCCGCGTGGATCATCGCATCGATGATGCGAGAATCTTTTGCCACGCGGTAGATGTTGATTTTGATCGCCAGCACGCTCGGGTCGAACGAGGCCTGACGCAGCAGTTCCAGCACGTGCTCGAAGGTGTGGTACGGATAGTAGAGCAGGACATCGCGTTCGCGGATGGCGTCGAATCCGTTGCGGAATTTATCGAACCAGAGATGGCGCAGGCGCGGCAGCGGCTTGTTCACCAGGTTGGCTTTGCCGACGTTCGGGAAGCCAATAAAATCTTTAAAGTTGTGGTAACGACCACCCGGAACGATGGAGTCATAGCGCGAAATGGTCAGTTTCTCACGCAGCATCTCCACCATGGCGTCCGGCATATCGCGCTGATAGACGAAGCGCACCGGTTCAGCCGTCAGGCGCTGTTTCAGGCTGGATGACATCAGCTCCATCAGGCTGGCTTCCATCTCGTGCACCAGGTCATATTCGGCGTCACGAGTCATTTTCATCGAGTAGGCGTTTAACGCATCGTAATCGAAGAAGCCTTTGAAGATGTCGTCCAGACAGTAGCGCAGGATGTTATCCAGCAGGATCATTGGTTTGCGTCTGCGCGGGGTTTCCGGCGGCAGATTCACAAAGCGCGGCACCTTGTCGGATGGGATCTCCAGCAGCGCGTAACGGATAGATTCACCGCGAATAATTTCCACCGCCAGGTAGGTGTAGTCATCTTTCAAAAACTGCACCAGATCGGTTTCGCGGTTGATCAGAATGGGGGTAATGTGCTGGCGCAGATAGTGTTTGAAGTAGTGGCGCAGCCAGTTTTGTTGGTTAACGGAAAGCTGGCGTTCGTTAATCAGGAAGATTTGATTGCGCGCCATCTCCAGCAGCAGTTCGTTATACAGGCCGTCAAATTCCTGATCGGCTTTCAGCACGCGGGACTGGATTTTGCCCAGCAGATGCCGCGAGTGCGAGTTTAAGCCCTGTTCTTCGCTGATAATGATGCGTCTTTTCAGCTCGGCAAAGCGAACCTTGTAGAACTCATCCAGGTTGTTCGAATAAATACCCAAAAAACGCATGCGCTCGATCAGCGGGTTACTTTTGTCTGCCGCTTCCTGGAGTACACGTTCGTTGAATGCTAACCAGCTTAGCTCTTTCTCGATATATAACTTTTCCTGACCCATTACAGCTCACACTCCAGTTCAATCACAGGACGTGGTAAATCCGTCTCGTCCTTATTATGGCGAGCATTTCCACGATATGTCCAACAGTGCCAGAAAAGTATGACAGTTATTTTTTTTGTTGGGGAATTTAGAGGGTTGGGGAGGGGACATTCGGGTAATGCATCAGGCAGGTCGGGTAAGCGCAGAAGCGCCACCCGACATAATAAACTACTCTTCCGCCGCATGACCCTGCGGAGGTAACTTAACGCCGTCCAGCCAGGCAGCGCCGTCGCGCATCTCGAGACGTCCGTCGACAAACCAGCTTACCACCAGCGGGTAAATGGCGTGTTCCTGGGTCTGCACGCGTTCGGTCACGTCTTCTTCGCTATCGCCGTCAAAGACCGGGACTTTCGCCTGCAGGATAACCGGACCGCCGTCCAGCTCGTCGGTAACGAAATGCACGGAGGTGCCATGCTCCTCATCGCCATTTTCCAGAACCTGACGATGGGTATGCAGGCCGGGATATTTCGGCAGAAGAGAAGGGTGAATATTCAGCAGACGTCCGGCGAAGTGTTCTACAAAAGCCGGGCTCAGAATGCGCATATAGCCCGCCAGCACGACTACGTCCGGCGCGTAGGCATCAATCTCATGCACCAGCTCGCGGTCAAAGGCTTCACGCCCGGCAAACTGGCTGGCTTCCAGCGCGTGCGCGGGAATGTTCGCTTCCCGCGCGCGCTCAAGGCCGAACGCGTCGGCCTTGTTGCTGAATACTGCCCGAATGGTGCCGTTGATTTTCTTCTGCTTGCAGGCGTCTATGATGGCCTGCAAATTGCTTCCGTTGCCGGAAATGAGCACCACGATGTTTTTCATTCAATGACCACACGCTGTTCGGAATCGGAGGCTTTAATCGTACCGATTTTCCACGCGTTTTCACCTTTCTCCGTCAGCAGCTTCACTGCTTTATCCGCTTCGCTTGCCGGCAGGGCGATAACCATGCCCACGCCGCAGTTAAAGGTACGGTACATTTCGTGAGAGCTCACGTTGCCCGCGGTCTGCAGCCAGTTAAACACGGCTGGCCACTGCCATGAGGATTCGTCGATCACCGCCTGGGTGTTGTCCGGCAGAACGCGCGGAATATTTTCCCAGAAGCCGCCGCCGGTCAGGTGGGCAATGGCGTGAACGTCGACGTTCTCGATAAGCTCGAGCACGTTCTTCACGTAGATACGTGTTGGCGCAAGCAGATGGTCAGCCAGTGGTTTACCGTCAAGCTCGGTGGTCAGCGGATCACAGCCGCTCACTTCGAGGATTTTACGCACCAGGGAGTAGCCGTTAGAGTGCGGGCCGCTGGAGGCCAGCGCGATCAGCACATCGCCATCGGCCACTTTGCTGCCGTCGATAATTTCTGATTTTTCTACTACGCCGACGCAGAAGCCCGCGACGTCATAATCTTCGCCGTGATACATGCCCGGCATTTCTGCGGTTTCACCACCGACCAGCGCGCAGCCAGACTGCAGACAGCCTTCGGCGATACCGTTAATCACGCTTGCCGCGGTATCTACGTCCAGTTTGCCAGTCGCGTAGTAATCGAGGAAGAACAGCGGCTCTGCGCCCTGTACCACCAGGTCATTCACGCACATCGCGACCAGATCGATACCGATCGTGTCGTGACGTTTTAAATCCATCGCCAGGCGCAGCTTGGTGCCTACACCGTCAGTACCCGAGACCAGAACAGGTTCACGATATTTTTGCGGCAGCGCGCACAGTGCGCCGAATCCACCCAGACCACCCATCACTTCCGGGCGGCGGGTTTTTTTCACCACACCTTTGATTCGGTCAACCAGCGCATTACCTGCGTCAATATCAACACCGGCATCTTTGTAGCTGAGAGAAGTTTTGTTGGTCACGGCTTAAATCCCCACGCGATTGCATAGCTAGTAAGAAAAATCGGCGCAATTCTAACAGTCCAGGCAAACGTTTGCGAGCCTATTCTGGACGTGGAGATCTTTTTTTCTGTGCACCCCGTGAATGCAGCCAAACTTGACTCTGTTCACGAAAATGAAACCGGTTTCTGAGAACTGCTTGCAACGGTTATTCCCTTTGCACATCATCGAACTGAAACCGGTTTCTGTAATTGTTTTTGCAGAAAATAACGCAGAATGAGGGAAAGCGAATGTCAGGATTTAAAGCAGATTTTCTGTGGGGTGGGGCCGTTGCGGCGCACCAGCTGGAAGGCGGCTGGAAAGAGGGTGGCAAAGGCGTGAGCGTGGCCGATGTCATGACCGCGGGCGCGCACGGCGTGCCGCGTGAAATCACCAACGGCGTGCTGGAAGGGAAAAATTACCCTAACCATGAAGCCATCGATTTCTACCACCGCTATAAAGAAGACATCAAACTCTTTGCCGAGATGGGGTTCAAATGCTTCCGCACCTCTATTGCCTGGACGCGGATCTTCCCGAAAGGCGACGAGCTTGAGCCTAACGAGGCTGGCCTGAAATTCTATGACGACCTGTTCGACGAATGCCTGAAGTACGGCATCGAACCGGTTATCACCCTGTCTCACTTCGAGATGCCTTTCCATCTGGTCACTGAATACGGCGGCTGGCGCAACCGTAAGCTGATCGACTTCTTCGTTCGTTTTGCAAAAGTGGTATTCCAGCGCTATCAGCATAAAGTGAAGTACTGGATGACCTTCAACGAGATCAACAACCAGGCCAACTTCCACGAAGACTTTGCGCCGTTCACTAACTCCGGGCTGAAGTACGCGCCGGGTGAAGACCGTGAGCCGGTGATGTTCCAGGCGGCGCACTATGAGCTGGTGGCCAGCGCCCTGGCGGTGAAGGCGGGGCGTGAGATTAACCCGTCGCTGCAGATTGGCTGCATGATTGCCATGTGTCCTATCTACCCGCTCACCTGCGCGCCGGACGATATGATGATGGCGATGAACGCCATGCACCGCCGCTACTGGTTCACCGACGTGCACGTGCGCGGCAGGTACCCGCAGCATCTGCTCAACTACTTTGCGCGTCGCGGCTTTACGCTGGATATTACCGAAGAAGATAAAGCCGCGCTGACGCAGGGCTGCGTGGACTACATCGGCTTCAGCTACTATATGTCCTTCGCCACCAAGGCGACGTCGGATAACCCGCAGCTGGATTACGACGAGAGCAAGAGCCTGGTCACTAACCCGTACGTGCAGAAATCGGACTGGGGCTGGCAGATTGACCCGGTGGGGCTGCGCTACTCCCTCAACTGGTTCTGGGATCACTATCAGCTGCCGCTGTTTATCGTTGAGAACGGCTTTGGCGCGATCGACGTGCAGGAGAGCGACGGCACGGTGAACGACCAGTACCGCATTGACTACCTGTCCGCCCACATCCGCGAGATGAAAAAAGCGGTGGAGGAAGATGGCGTGGATCTGATGGGCTATACCCCGTGGGGCTGTATCGACCTCGTTTCTGCCGGTACGGGCGAAATGAAAAAACGCTACGGCTTTATCTTTGTCGACAAAGACAATGAAGGCAACGGCACGCTGAACCGCAGCAAGAAGAAATCGTTCGACTGGTATAAGCAGGTAATTGCGAGCAACGGCGATAGCCTGTAATTGCCGGGTGGCGCTAACGCTTACCCGACCTACACTACACGTAGGTCCGCGTAAGCGCAGCGCCACCGGGCAGAACCCGCACCCAAGCCGGAGTCTTGCCTCCGGTTTTTTTTGTCTCTAAATCACTTTGCTTGATATACGTCAAGCAAGATGGGTATGGCCTAATCCGAAAAAAGCGGTATAATCCCGCGATTTTTTTGCGGACGCCGCCTCAGAGGAGAAAGAGAATGAAGATTGTGGAAGTGAAACACCCACTCGTTAAACACAAGTTGGGCCTGATGCGTGAGCATGACATCAGCACGAAGCGTTTTCGCGAACTGGCATCTGAAGTCGGCAGCCTGCTGACATACGAAGCGACCTCCGATCTGGAAACAGAAAAAGTCACCATCGAAGGCTGGAACGGCCCGGTGCAGGTTGAGCAGATCAAAGGTAAGAAAATTACCGTGGTGCCAATCCTGCGTGCCGGTCTCGGCATGATGGAAGGCGTGCTGGAGCACGTGCCAAGCGCGCGCATCAGCGTGGTCGGGATCTACCGTAACGAAGAAACCCTTGAGCCGGTTCCTTACTTCCAGAAGCTGGTGTCTAACATCGACGAGCGTATGGCACTGGTGGTTGACCCGATGCTGGCGACCGGTGGTTCGATGATCGCCACCATCGACCTGCTGAAAAATGCAGGCTGTAACAGCATTAAGGTGCTGGTGCTGGTTGCGGCTCCGGAAGGGATCGCGGCGCTGGAAAAAGCGCACCCGGACGTTGAGCTGTATACCGCCTCTATCGACCAGGGCCTGAACGAGCACGGATACATCATTCCGGGGCTCGGCGATGCCGGCGATAAGATCTTTGGTACGAAATAATCGAATAACGATAAATAAGCCGACTTTGATAGTCGGCTTTTTTTTGAATAAAACACCAACAACAATACTACTCAGAGGAAAACACTATGACGCGCCGTGCTATCGGGGTGAGTGAAAGACCGCCGCTTTTACAGACTATCCCGCTTAGTTTGCAGCACCTGTTCGCCATGTTTGGCGCAACCGTGCTGGTGCCAATCCTGTTCCACATTAACCCGGCAACCGTGCTGTTGTTCAACGGCATCGGTACGTTGTTGTACCTCTTTATCTGTAAAGGCAAAATCCCGGCGTATCTGGGGTCAAGCTTCGCCTTTATCTCGCCGGTTCTGCTGCTGCTGCCGTTGGGTTATGAAGTCGCGCTGGGCGGCTTTATCATGTGTGGCGTCCTGTTCTGCGTGGTGTCCTTCATTGTGAAGAAAGCCGGTACCGGCTGGCTGGACGTGATGTTCCCGCCTGCGGCGATGGGCGCCATCGTTGCGGTCATCGGTCTGGAGCTGGCGGGCGTCGCGGCGAATATGGCCGGTCTGCTGCCTGCTGACGGCCAGTCACCGGATTCCAAAACCATTATCATCTCGCTGGTAACGCTTGGCGTAACGGTGTTTGGTTCCGTCCTGTTCCGCGGCTTTATGGCGATCATCCCGATCCTGATCGGCGTGCTGGCGGGCTACGCGCTCTCCTTCGCGATGGGCGTGGTGGACACCACTCCGATTGCCGAGGCGCACTGGTTCGCGCTGCCAACCTTCTACACCCCTCGCTTCGAATGGTTTGCGATTTTCACCATTCTGCCTGCGGCGCTGGTGGTGATTGCGGAGCACGTCGGCCACCTGGTGGTGACGGCGAACATCGTTAAGCGCGATTTAATCCGCGACCCGGGTCTGCACCGTTCCATGTTTGCGAACGGTTTCTCCACCATTATCTCCGGTTTCTTTGGCTCAACGCCAAACACCACCTACGGTGAGAACATCGGCGTGATGGCGATTACCCGCGTCTACAGTACCTGGGTTATCGGCGGCGCGGCGATCATCGCCATTCTGCTCTCCTGCGTCGGCAAGCTGGCGGCAGCGATTCAGATCATCCCGGTGCCGGTGATGGGCGGCGTGTCTCTGCTGCTGTACGGGGTAATTGGTGCCTCCGGTATTCGCGTGCTGATTGAATCCAAAGTGGATTACAGCAAGGCGCAGAACCTGATCCTGACCTCAGTAATCCTGATTATCGGCGTGAGCGGCGCGAAGGTGCACATCGGTGCGGCCGAGCTGAAGGGCATGGCGCTCGCGACCATCGTCGGCGTTGGCCTGAGCCTGATCTTCAAGCTGATCTCGGTGATCCGCCCAGAAGAGGTGGTACTGGACGCTGACGAAAGCGAAAAAGCGTCACATTGATCGAAAAGTCGGGCGAGGGATCGCCCGGTTCTCTCCTTGCAGGTTCCGTGTTAAACTCCTTTCCGATTTTACGTAGGATCTCTGGTTGAGGTATTTCTGAACGGACCGGCACAGCTCTCTCTGCCACTTTATCTCCCTGACGACGAAACTTTCGCGAGTTTCTGGCCGGGTGATAACCCCTCTTTACTGGCTGCACTGCAAAACGTGCTGCGCCAGGATCACAGCGGATACATCTATATCTGGTCACGCGAAGGCGCGGGGCGCAGCCATCTGCTGCATGCCGCCTGCGCGGAGCTTTCAGCGCGCGGTGATGCAGTAGGCTACGTGCCGCTGGATAAACGTACGTGGTTCGTGCCTGAGGTGCTGGAGGGAATGGAACATCTCTCGCTGGTCTGCATTGATAATATCGAGTGCGTGGCGGGGGACGAGCCGTGGGAAATGGCGATCTTCAACCTCTACAACCGCATCCTGGAGTCGGGCAAAACCCGGCTGCTGATCACCGGCGATCGTCCACCGCGACAGCTGAATCTGGGGCTGCCGGATCTGGCGTCTCGTCTGGACTGGGGGCAAATCTACAAGCTCCAGCCGCTGTCGGATGAAGATAAGCTTCAGGCGCTACAGCTGCGCGCAAAACAGCGCGGATTTGAGCTGCCGGAGGACGTGGGACGTTTCCTGCTCAAGCGTCTGGATCGCGAAATGCGCACGCTGTTTGACACGCTCGATCAGCTCGATCGCGCCTCCATTACCGCCCAGCGCAAGCTGACCATTCCATTTGTGAAAGATATTCTCAAGCTTTGAGTTTTTTGCCGGGAGGCGGGCGGGGTTTGTAGGCCCGGTAAGCGCAGCGCCACCGGGCTAAACCATCATAGGATCTCGAGCACGTCTTCCGGCGGACGTCCAATGCGCGCCTGGCCGTTCGCCACCACAATCGGGCGCTCAATCAGCTTTGGATTTTGAACCATCGCCTGGATCAGCTCAGCCTCGGTGAGACGGCTGTCATCCAGGTCGAGCGACTTATACAGATCTTCTTTCTGACGCATCAGCTCTCTAGCGCTGCCCATTCCCAGCATGCGCAGCAGCTGGCGGAGGGTTTGCGCGTCAGGTGGTGTATCAAGGTAAAGCACCACTTCCGGCTCAACGCCGTTAGACTTCAGCAGGCTCAGGGTATCGCGGCTCTTGGAGCAGCGAGGGTTGTGATAGATTTTTACGGCGTCTGTCATGACGTGAATTCTCCTTTATTACATCTTCTCGTACGGCTTAAAGCGCTGCTGCAGGCCGCGAAGCTGATCGATACGCGCGTCGTAACGGGCCTGCTGTAGGCTACCAAGCTTGACCTGCGAGCTGGCGCTGCTGAGCGCGGAAATCGCCTGATTGAGGCGGCCCACCAGGGCAAAGCCTTCGGCACGCGCCGCAAGCTCCTGATCGCGGTTGCCGAGCTGGGCTTCCGCCTGAGCGAGCAGATCCCAGCCGTTTTGATCGTCTTTATTATTAAAGGTGTAGCGGTTCAGGATAGTCGCCGCTTCACCCGGCTGGCCGCCCTGCAGGTAAGCATTCGCCAGGTTAAGCTGCAGCACCGGGTTGGTACGGACATCTTTCGCCCCTTTCAGACGGTTAATCGCATCGGCGGTTTTCTTCTGCCCCAGATCGATATCCGTCGAAAGATCGAGATACCACGGGTTGTTCGGGTCGGCAGCCAGAAGCGGTTGCAGCGCTTTACGCGCCTCGTCGTATTTGCTGGCTTCCATCGCCTGAAGCGCCTGACCATACTGCGCGGCGTTTTTCTCACGCACGTTGCCTTTCGCCAGGGTATCCAGCAGGTCACTGGTGAGCTGGTTACGCCCGGAATTGTACATTCCAAGCGTTCTCACTTTCGCCATGTAGAAATCCTGCGAAGACTGGACCACCACAGGACGCATCTGGTTTGCACGGTTACGCGCGTCCGATAGTCGGCTTTCAGGCAGCGGGTGCGTCAGCAGGATTTCCGGCGGACGGGAAGAGTAACGCGCCTGATCGAGCAGTTTTTCCAGGAAGCTCGGCATGGCCTGCGGGTCAAAGCCCGAGCGCTGCAGCACCTGAATCCCGATGCGGTCCGCTTCCTGCTCGTTTTGTTGGGTGAAGCTGATCATCCCCTGACGCGTTCCCGCCAGCGTACCGGTCAGGGCCGCCATCCCGGCCTGCGGGCTGGCCATCGCCAGCAGAATAGAGCCCAGTGCACCCACCCAGGTGAGGGGAGCGTTACGTTTCTGGTCTTCCATCGCACGCGCCAGGTGACGCTGTGTGACGTGCGAAATTTCGTGCGCCATTACCGAGGCCAGCTGGCTTTCGTTGTCTGAATAACGGAATAACGCTGAATGCAGCACCACGTTACCGCCAAAGAAGGCGAAGGCGTTGATTTCGTCATTATTGATTAAATAGAAATGGAAGGGGGTCTTTACCGAGTCGGCGTGCGCTACCAGACGCATCCCCAGCCCGTTTATGTACTGCACCAGCAAAGGGTCGTTGATCAGCGGGGCGCTGCCGCGCAGTTGGCGAACATAGTAATCCCCCATTTGCATCTCTTGCCCAATAGAGAGCGTGCTTCCTGCTGTGGTGCCCATGTCCGGCAATGAATCGGACGAGTCAGCAAAAGCGGGCAACACCTGACCGACCGTCACCGCGGCAATCAGTGTTGCAACCAGTGTTTTTCTCAATTGCCTGAACATAACCACTGTCCTGTATGTTGGATGTGCTAATTTGACCGATGAACCGGCATATCGTTCATCTCTGCTGCCCTGCGAGTGTAGCCGTGTTGTAGCATGAAGAAAATCCCATTCATCAGGGTTTTGCGGATTGCGATCGGGATACAAAAAGCGAAAGTCTTTTTTGTGACAGTTAGATACAATTCACCGTCTCACTCCCGCCATTCGATTCAGGGAAGGGTTGTATGCTCGAAATGTTAATGCAGTGGTACCGGCGTCGGTTCAGCGACCCGGAGGCCATTGCTTTGTTGGTTATTCTGGTTGCCGGGTTCGGTATTCTGTTCTTCTTCAGCGGCCTGCTCGCCCCTCTGCTGGTGGCGATTGTGCTGGCATACCTGCTGGAGTGGCCCACGGCGCGTCTGGAACATATCGGCTGTTCCCGCCGCTGGGCGACCAGCATCGTGCTGGTGCTGTTTGTCGGCATCCTGCTGTTAATGGCTTTTGTGGTGATGCCGGTCGCCTGGCAGCAGGGAATTAACCTGATCCGCGACATGCCCGGCATGCTGAACAAGCTGTCTGATTTTGCCGCCACGCTGCCGCGCCGTTATCCGGCTCTGATGGATGCCGGAATTATCGACGCGATGGCCGAAAATATGCGCGCTCGCATCATGACGATGGGTGATTCGGTGGTGAAGTACTCTCTGGCGTCCCTGGTCGGACTGCTGACGCTGGCGGTTTACCTTGTGCTCGTGCCGCTGATGGTCTTCTTCCTGGTGAAAGATAAAGATCAAATGCTCAACGCCGTGCGCCGTATTCTGCCGCGCAACCGCGGGCTGGCGGGGCAGGTCTGGGAAGAGATGAACCAGCAGATCACCAACTACATTCGCGGCAAGGTGCTGGAGATGATTGTCGTGGGGGTAGCGACCTGGATTGGCTTCCTGATTTTCGGCCTGAACTACTCGCTGCTGCTGGCGGTGCTGGTGGGACTGTCGGTTCTGATCCCGTACATAGGCGCGTTTGTGGTGACCATTCCGGTTGTTGGGGTCGCGCTGTTCCAGTTTGGGCTGGGGACAGAGTTCTGGAGCTGCTTCGCGGTGTACCTGATTATTCAGGGCCTGGACGGTAACCTGCTGGTGCCGGTGCTGTTCTCCGAAGCGGTGAACCTGCATCCGCTGGTGATTATCTTATCCGTGGTGATTTTCGGCGGGCTGTGGGGATTCTGGGGCGTGTTCTTCGCCATTCCGCTGGCAACGCTGATTAAAGCCGTGGTCCACGCGTGGCCGGATGTACCGGCGGTGGAAGAGAAGTAGTTTTGAGCGGCCTGATGTCCTCACCCCGACCCCTTCCCACGGGGAGAGGGAGGAAACACGAAAAACGGCAACCTGGGTTGCCGTTTTGCTGTTTATCAGGCGCTTTGTTTCAGCCAGTTCAACACCACGTCGTGGTGGTTGCTGGTTTTGAAGTCGTCAAACACGTGTTCAACTTTACCGTCAGCGTCAATCAGGAAGCTGATGCGGTGGATGCCGTCGTAGGTTTTACCCATAAACGTCTTCTCGCCCCAGACGCCGAACTGCTCGCATACCTGATGATCTTCATCAGAAAGCAGCGTGAAGTTCAGCAGCTCTTTTTCAGCAAATCGTGACAGCTTTTCTGGTTTATCGGTGCTGATACCCAGCACTTCCACGCCGACTTTTTTCAACTCGTCCATGTTGTCGCGTAAGCCGCAGGCCTGTACGGTGCAGCCGGGGGTCATGGCTTTCGGGTAGAAATAGACCAGAACACGCTGTCCCTGGAAGTCGGTCAAATTTACTTGCTCGCCGTCTTGATCCGGTAAGCTAAATTTCGGTGCGATGTCACCGGCTTTCAGTGGGTTCATTACTCAACTCCATCCTGTTCGTGCTGCGAATAATTGACGACGCTTATACTGCCCTGCGCGTTTAATTCTGTACAGAGGGCTTTGAACGCTTGCTCGATATTTGACGCATCCTGTGAGGCAGGGCTGTGCGCGGTAATTTGAATAAACAGCACCGGAAGACCATGGTCATCGCTTGTCTGCGTACGGGAAACCAGTTCGGCAATATTCATCTGATGACTGTCAAAAAGCGCCGTGAAACGCTCAATCAGATGCGGAGAATCAGGCACTTCAACCTGTACCCAGACGGTAGAAGGCAGTGCCGGACGCGGACGCGCAGTGGTGCGCTTCATGACAATCAGCAAATCCAGTTCGGCCCCTTTCAGCGGCAGGGTCGATTCAATCAACGTGATGGCGTTCCATGTCCCGGAAAGTAACATAATAAATGTGAACTCTTCGCCGAGCATCGCCAGACGGCTGTCTTCGATATTACAGCCGCAGCTGCTTACGTGGCGGGTGATGGTGTTCACGATACCCGGCCTGTCGGCACCCAGCGCAGTGATAACCAGGTAATGTTGTGATGAGGTTGTCAAACCTGTTCTTCCTTTGCATGGTTAAGTCTTCCTAAGGAAAGCATAAAAAAAACATGCATACAACCGCCTGAGAGCCTCAGGTCGCTTGCTTTTATTACAGTTCCAAACGTAACATTGAGGCTCTTGTTCGCACAGAGGATGGCTCATGTTCACGGGAAGTATTGTCGCGCTTGTTACACCGATGGATGAAAAAGGTAATGTCTGCCGGTCAAGCATGAAGAAGCTCATTGATTACCATGTCGCCAACGGAACCTCGGCGATCGTTTCGGTAGGGACTACCGGTGAATCCGCAACGCTGAGCCACGACGAGCACGGCGATGTGGTGATGCTGACCCTGGAACTGGCTGACGGACGTATTCCGGTCATCGCGGGCACAGGGGCTAATGCAACAGCAGAAGCTATCAGCCTGACCAAACGTTTTAACGACAGCGGCATCGTTGGCTGTCTGACGGTGACTCCTTACTACAACCGTCCTACTCAGGAAGGTTTGTTCCAGCACTTCAAAGCCATCGCTGAACATACTGACTTGCCACAAATTCTGTATAATGTGCCGTCCCGTACCGGTTGCGATATGCTGCCGGAAACCGTTGGTCGTCTCTCGGAAGTAAAAAATATTATCGGTATTAAAGAGGCGACAGGGAACTTAAGCCGCGTTCATCAGATCAAAGAGCTGGTTTCAGACGACTTTATCCTGTTGAGTGGTGATGATGCGACCGCGCTGGACTTTATGCAGCTCGGTGGCCATGGCGTGATCTCCGTAACGGCAAACGTTGCGGCGCGCGACATGGCTGAAATGTGCAAACTGGCCGCAGCAGGTCATTTTGATGAAGCGCGCGTCATTAATCAGCGTCTGATGCCGCTGCACAATAAATTATTTGTCGAACCCAATCCGATCCCAGTGAAATGGGCATGCAAGGAGTTGGGTCTTGTAGCAACCGATACGCTGCGTCTGCCAATGACACCGATCACCGACCACGGTCGTGATATCGTCAGGGCTGCGCTGAAGCATGCCGGTTTGCTGTAAAGTTTAGGGAGATTTGATGGCTTATTCAGTACAGAAGTCGCGCCTGGCGAAGGTTGCGAGTGTTTCGCTTGTTATGCTGCTCGCTGCCTGTAGTTCAGACTCGCGCTACAAGCGCCAGGTGAGCGGTGATGAATCCTATCTGGATGCGACCCCGCTTGCTGAACTTCACGCACCGGCTGGTATGATCCTGCCGATTCAGAACGGCGATTATAATATTCCCGTGACCAACGGCAGCGGCCTGGTCGGTAAAGCGCTTGATATTCGTCCGCCAGCACAGCCTCTGGCGCTGGTTAGCGGGGCGCGTACCCAGTTCACCGGTGATACGGCGTCTCTGATGGTTGAGAGCGCGCGCGGTAGCAATCTGTGGCCGCAGGTTGTCAGCGTCATTCAGTCGAAGAACTACACCATCGATAAACGCGATGACGCCAGCCAGACGTTAACCACCGACTGGATCGAATGGAACCGTCTGGATGAAGACCAGCAGTACCGTGGTCGCTATCAAGTCTCCGTTAAACCACAGGGTTATCAGCAGGCGGTCAACGTTAAGCTGTTGAACCTGGAGCAGGCGGGTAAACCGGTTGCGGATGCCGCGTCCCTGCAGCGTTACAGTACCGAAATGTTGAACGTGATTGCCGCAGGTCTGGATAAGACCGCTACCGATGCCGCCAACGCTGCGCAGAGCCGTAACGGTGTGACCTTCGATGTTCAGAGCGGCGCGGATGATACCGGCCTGCCAATGCTGGTGGTGCGTGCACCGTTTAACCAGACCTGGCAACGTCTGCCAGCGACGCTGGAAAAAGTGGGCATGAAAGTGACCGACAGCACGCGTTCAACCGGCAGCATGACGGCAACCTATAAGCCGCTCTCCGACAGCGCGTGGCAGGAACTGGGCGCGAAAGATCCACAGCTTGCCTCCGGTGACTATAAGATTCAGGTAGGTGACCTAGATAACCGCAGCAGTCTGCAGTTTATCGATCCAAAAGGTCACACGCTGACCCAGTCGCAGAACGATGCGCTGGTCGCTGTCTTCCAGGCCGCATTCAGCAAATAAATACGAGGGCTGGTGAATCCAGCCCTTTTTATTTTAGTGCCACGCAAACGTGTGCGTGGCATAATATCCCCAGTTTTGAACACAAATCATCACACCAGGAGTAATGAAGATGCAGAAGCAAGCTGAGTTGTATCGTGGCAAAGCGAAGACCGTATACAGCACGGAAAACCCGGATCTGTTGGTGCTCGAGTTCCGCAATGATACGTCAGCAGGGGATGGCGCACGCATTGAGCAGTTCGATCGTAAAGGCATGGTGAACAACAAGTTCAACCACTTCATTATGACCAAACTGGCCGAAGCGGGTATCCCGACCCAGATGGAAGCGTTGCTGTCCGATACGGAATGTCTGGTGAAAAAACTGGATATGGTTCCGGTTGAGTGCGTTATTCGTAACCGTGCGGCGGGCTCCCTGGTGAAGCGTCTCGGCATTGAAGAAGGTATCGAACTGAATCCACCGCTGTTCGACCTGTTCCTGAAAAACGATGCCATGCACGATCCGATGGTCAATGATTCCTACTGCGAAACCTTCGGCTGGGTGAACAAAGAGAACCTGGCGCGCATGAAAGAGCTGACCTACAAAGCCAACGACGTGCTGAAAAAACTGTTTGATGACGCGGGCCTGATCCTCGTCGACTTCAAGCTGGAGTTTGGTCTGTTCAAAGGCGAAGTGGTGCTGGGCGATGAGTTCTCACCAGACGGTAGCCGCCTGTGGGATAAAGAAACGCTGGATAAAATGGACAAAGACCGTTTTCGCCAGAGCCTGGGTGGCCTGATTGAAGCGTACGAAGCGGTTGCTCACCGTTTAGGCGTTAAGCTCGACTAACTCCCTCACTTGCCAAAGGATGTTCGCATCCTTTGGCGTCTTACCTTTGTTTCCTATGGTAATCTTGCCGTTAACCGCCTACGATCATAGCTATTATAAATGGAATAGTTAGAGGTGGTTATGCGCTGGCAAGGGCGTCGTGAAAGTGACAATGTAGAAGACAGACGCAGTGATGGCGGCGGCGGTCCTTCAATGGGTGGACCCGGCTTCCGGTTACCCAGCGGTAAGGGCGGCATCATCCTGCTGATTGTGGTTTTAGTCGCGGGTTATTACGGCGTTGACCTCACAGGGTTGATGACCGGTCAGCCGCTGCAACAGCAGCAATCTCAGCACTCCATCAGCCCGAATGAAGATGAAGCGGCCAAATTTACCTCCGTTATCCTCGCCACAACGGAAGACACCTGGGGTCAGCTGTTTGAGAAGATGGGGCGTACCTACCAGCAGCCGAAGCTGGTGATGTACCGGGGCGCAACCCGCACCGGATGCGGCACCGGACAGTCCGTGATGGGTCCGTTCTACTGCCCGGCAGACGGCACCGTCTATATCGATCTCTCCTTTTACGATGACATGAAACGCAAGCTTGGCGCTGACGGTGATTTTGCCCAGGGCTACGTTATCGCGCATGAAGTCGGCCATCACGTGCAAAAGCTGCTGGGGATTGAGCCTAAGGTGCGCCAGCTGCAGCAAAATGCCTCGCAGGCAGAAGTTAACCGACTGTCCGTCAAAATGGAGCTGCAGGCGGACTGCTTCGCGGGCGTCTGGGGCCACAGCATGCAGCAGCAGGGCGTTCTGGAATCCGGCGATCTTGAAGAGGCGTTAAACGCCGCTCAGGCTATCGGTGACGACCGTCTTCAGCAGCAGAGCCAGGGGCGCGTCGTACCGGACAGCTTTACTCACGGTACCTCACAGCAGCGCTACAGCTGGTTCAAACGCGGCTTCGATAGCGGCGACCCGGCGCAGTGTAATACCTTCGGCAAAGCGATGTAATGCTGGCGTTTGAACAGCTGATACGCGAGCTTGAGCGCACCGGCCATCGTCGGCTGGTGGTGCTCAGCGGCGAGGCGCAGTGGACGTTAACCCAGGCGCTTGCCCTGCGTGCTGCCTTGCCCGGAGACTGGGTAAGGCTTGACGAACACCCTTCAAAAGCCATCAGCGGCCTGCTGGGACGCGAGTTCCGGCATGCTGTTTTTGACGCCAGCGCCGGGTTTGATGTCGCCGCGTTTGCCGCCCTGAGCGGAACGCTGAGTGCCGGAAGCCTTCTGGTGCTACGAGTTCCGCCACTCGACGCGTGGGCCGGGTTGCCAGACAGCGATTCACTGCGCTGGAGCGACAGCGCGGAAGCAATAGCCACGCCGCATTTTGTCCACCATTTCTCCCGGACGATTGCAGCCGATCCCGACGCGATTGTCTGGCTTCAGGGCCGCGCGTTATCCCTTCCGCCTTTACCCGGCGCGCCAGACTGGCAGCCTGCCAGCGGCGCCCCGCAGCGCGAGCAGGCTGAGATCCTGGATGTGCTGCAGGGGATGTCGGGTGGCATCGTGGCCGTCACCGCCGCGCGCGGGCGCGGAAAATCAGCCCTGGCAGGAATGTTGCTGAGCCGCATTGCTGGCAGCGCCGTGGTTACCGCGCCGTCGAAGGGGGCAACGGATATCATCGCCCGCTTTGCCGGAGAGCGTTTTCATTTTATGGCCCCGGACGCGCTGCTTGCCTCTTCGCGCCAGGCAGACTGGCTGATTGTTGATGAAGCCGCTGCGATCCCCGGACCTCTGCTGGAAAAGTTAGTTGCCCGTTTCCCCCGCGTGCTGTTGACCACCACGGTGCAGGGCTATGAAGGGACGGGCCGCGGATTTTTGCTTAAATTCTGCGGTCGGTTTGCCGGGCTGCAGCGCTACAGCTTATCTACACCTGTACGCTGGGCGGCGGGCTGCCCGCTTGAGCGTATCGTCGCCAGCGCGCTGCTGTTTGACGATACGCTGATCGACCGTCGCCCTGAAGGAGAGGTGCATTTAACGTCTCTGGCGCCGACGGCATGGGAAAGCCGCCCGGCGCTTGCCGCGAGCGTGTATGAGCTCCTCTGTGCGGCGCATTACCGCACCTCGCCGCTCGATTTGCGCCGCATGATGGACGCGCCCGGGCAGCAGTTTGCCGTTGCCGAAACGAACCCGGTTATCGCCGGGGCGCTATGGCTGGTGGAGGAGGGCGGGCTGTCCCCTGAGCTTAGCCGCGCCGTGTGGGCGGGGTTCCGGCGTCCGCGCGGGAACCTGGTGGCGCAGTCTCTGGCGGCACACGGCGGCTCTCCGCTGGCGGCGACGCTCAGAGGACGGCGGGTGACCCGCATTGCCGTGCACCCTCGCCGTCAGCGGGAAGGGATTGGCCAGGCGCTTGTTCGCAGCGCCTGCGGCGAAGATTATCTGTCGGTGAGCTTTGGTTACACCGATGAACTTTGGCATTTCTGGCAGCAGTGCGGCTTTGTGCTGGTGCGGATGGGCAGCCATCGTGAAGCCAGCAGCGGCTGCTACACGGCGATGGCGCTGCTGCCGCTTAGCGAGGCAGGGCGTCGGCTGTGCGCGCAGGAACATCAGCGTTTGTGCCGGGATATGCGCGTCCTGTCTGCCTGGAACGGTGAAAAGATCCCCGTGGAAGACCGATGGGAAGCTACCCTTAATAGTGACGACTGGCTGGAGCTGGCGGGGTTTGCTTTTGCACATCGGGCGTTTTCAACCTCGGTTGCCGCGCTGACGCGGCTGTTGTTAGCCGTGGACATGCCTCTTCCGGCCCTGCGTGGGAAAATGGCAGGAAAAACGGAAGACGTCGGGCGAAAAGCGTTGCTGGCAAAGCTGCGCAGTGAAACCGCGCAAGCGCTTGAAAGCCTTGATTATCCCCGCTGCCAGCAGTTGAAAGATGACATTTTGCAATGGCAATTTTTTCAATGACTTCTTCAGTAAAGTGGCATGGTCATTCACGTCGGGAGGCGTAGAATCCAGGTCATCTATTAAGGAGACCACCATGAAACACGATCATTTTGTTGTTCAAAGCCCTGACAAACCGGCTAAACAGTTACTGCTTCTGTTTCATGGGGTTGGCGATAATGCCGTCAATATGGGGCAGATTGGCAGCTGGTTTGCGCCCGTTTTCCCCGAAGCGCTGATTGTCAGCATCGGTGGCGTAGAGCCATGCGGCCCGAACGGGCGCCAGTGGTTCTCGGTTCAGGGCGTGACGGAAGAGAACCGTCAGGCGCGCATTGACGCCATCATGCCGACCTTTATCGAGGTCGTCCGCTACTGGCAGCAGCAGAGCGGTGTAGGAGCCGATGCCACCGCGCTGATTGGCTTCTCGCAGGGGTCAATCATGTCGCTGGAAAGCGTAAAGGCGCACCCGGGTCTGGTGTCACGGGTGATTGCGTTTAACGGCCGTTTTGCGACGTTACCGACGAGCGCGACCACGCAAACCACGATCCACTTAATCCACGGCGGTGAAGACCGGGTGATTGAGCTCTCGTATGCGGTTGACGCGCAGGAAGCGTTGATTCGCGAAGGCGGAGATGTGACGCTGGATATCGTTGACGATCTGGGCCACGCGATTGACGACCGCAGCATGCAGTTTGCGCTCGATCGTTTGCGCTATACCGTACCGAAGCACTACTTTGATGAAGCGCTCAGCGGCGGTAAGCCGGATAATGATGATATTGTTGAGTTTATGTGAGGTTATCCCCTCTCCACAGGAGAGGGGATACAGACCGGTTACTTCTTCTGGTCTTTCTTCGGCCAGTCGTCATCATCGTCCCACTTGTCGTTGAAATCACGGTGCGGGGGAAGATCCGGTTTGTTGGCGAGAAATTTTTTATGGTCCACGCGCTTAAGGTCTTTAATCACGTTAAGCAGTACGCCGACCAGAAAAACCAACACCAGAACCCACCAGTACTTTGAAAGCCAATCCATTCGCTATTCCTCTCAGAGCGTTCGTCAGGCGACGATTTGCTCCATAATACGTTGATACATACGGGCCAGCAGTTGCAAATCTGCCGCATTGACACACTCATTTATTTTATGAATGGTTGCGTTCACTGGCCCCAGTTCGACAACCTGTGCACCCATACGGGCGATAAAGCGTCCGTCTGAGGTGCCACCCGTTGTCAGCAGCTGTGGCTTAATTTCATTATAGTGCTCGATGGCGTTCACCACCGCATCCACCAGTTTGCCGCGCTGCGTCAGGAACGGCTGGCCGGAAAGCCACCACTCCACGGTGTAGCGCAGTTGATATTTTTCCAGCAGGGCGACAACGCGCGCCTTGATCATCTCATCGGTCAGTTCCGTGCTGAAGCGGAAGTTGAACTGGACGAAGTAATCCCCCGGGATCACGTTATTGCTTCCGGTCCCGGCCTTGACGTTCGCAATCTGCATGCTGGTCGGCGGGAAGAACTCGTTGCCCTTATCCCACTCAATCGCCACCAGCTCGCTCAGCATTGGCGCGGCGCGGTGGACCGGGTTATCGGCCAGATGCGGATACGCAACGTGCCCCTGAACGCCGTGAATGGTCAGGTTACAGGTCAGCGAGCCACGGCGTCCGTTTTTGACGACGTCACCCACCACTTCGGTGCTGGACGGCTCACCGACCAGGCAGTAGTCGAGACGCTCGTTGCGTGCCATCAGCGCTTCAACAACCTTCACGGTACCGTTGTGCGCGCTGGCTTCTTCGTCGGAGGTTACCAAAAACGCGAGACGGTTTTTGTGGTTCGGATGCTGCGCCACAAAGCGCTCTGCCGCCACGACCATCGCCGCCAGAGAACCTTTCATGTCTGCCGCGCCGCGACCAAACAGCATGCCGTCGCGAATGGTCGGTTCAAACGGTGGGTTAATCCAGCGGTCCGCGTCACCGGCGGGAACGACGTCAGTATGCCCGGCGAAGGCCAGCGTTTCGCCCTGTCCGCGCCACGCCCAAAAGTTCTGGGTATCGCCAAAATCCATGCGTTCAACGGTAAAACCGATGGCACGCAGGCGTTCAATCATAAGAGCCTGACAACCTGCGTCGTCCGGGCTAAGGGAAGGACGGCGAATAAGCTGCTGAGTCAGCTCAATGACCGGGCATGACATAAACTACACCTCAACGAAAAAAGTCGGAATAAAGGGTTTCACTGAAACCCAGCAGCATAGGCTGCCCTGGCGCGCAGAGCAATGGGCGTTTGATAATTGCCGGCATCTCGAGCATCAGTTTTGCCGCGCTGTCGGCATCGGTGATGCTGGCGCGCAGAGATTCGTCCAGTTTACGCCAGGTGGTGCCACGGGTGTTCAGCAGAGCTTCCCAGCCCAGTTCGCGGATAGCGCTATGCAGAAATTCTGCATCAAGCCCATCGGCGCGGTAATCGTGGAAGCGGTACTCCACGCTGTTAGCTTCCAGCCATCGACGGGCTTTTTTGATGGTGTCGCAATTTTTAATGCCGTACATCACAACCATGGTGAATCCTTTTGACCTTATGATGATTAAATGTTCAGTAAATTCGAAGATATATCCTTAAGTGGAATATAACACATTCAGGAATCGTCTGGATTTACACTTTATATTAATTCAACTCACATCTGTACGCTGAATATTCTTTCACCATTTAAGCATAGATGTCCATAAAATTTAAAAACCCAATAAACTCAGCAAATAAAATAAATCTCACCCATCCGTAGGGTTATTTCAAAATATTGCTGGCCGTCACAAAAAATTGAGGTCTCACCGTTCATATTTATCATAAATCCCCGCAGGACGTGGGGTACAATCACAGCAATTGGTTAAATAGTCTTCACAATGATGGCCCGTTTTTGTAGAATGCGCATAATAATAAGAGAGGTAGTTATGATTGAACGTGAACTGGGGAACTGGAAAGATTTTATCGAAGGCATGCTTCGTAAATGACATTCAGTAAGAATTGCAAGAGCACTAAAATAAGTAAAATAACCATAGTGTGAATTAATCACACAATAAAAAGGCGGCCGATAAAGCCGCCTTTTTTATTTCAATCACTTACTCAGCACGTTCCTTTAGCGGGAAGCGACGACGCACCAGCACAAAGAATAGCGGAACGAAATAAATGGCCAGGATGGTGGCCGAAATCATGCCGCCCATGACCCCCGTCCCGACGGCATGCTGGCTGCTGGAGCCTGCTCCCGTACTGGTTGCCATCGGCAGTACGCCAAAGACAAACGCCAGTGACGTCATCAGGATCGGGCGTAAGCGCTGACGGCAGGCGTGCAGCGTGGCCGCCATCAGCTCGTGGCCTTTGGCATTCATCTCGTTGGCAAACTCAACGATCAGAATGGCGTTTTTCGCCGACAGCCCAATCACGGTGAGCAGACCCACCTGGAAGTAAACATCGTTCTCCAGACCGCGCATCCAGGTCGCGAGCAGGGCACCAATGACGCCAAGGGGCACGACCAGCATGACGGAGAACGGGACCGACCAGCTTTCATACAGGGCGGCGAGGCAGAGGAAGACCACCAGCAGAGAGAGTGCGTAAAGCGCGGGAGCCTGTGCCCCGGAGAGGCGCTCCTGGTAAGACATGGCCGTCCACTCCAGACCAAAACCGGCGGGCAGCTGTTGCACCAGTTTTTCCATAGTGTCCATGGCGGTACCGGTGCTGACGCCCGGCGCGGCTTCCCCGACGATTTCAACCGCAGAGTAGCCGTTATAGCGCTCCAGGCGTGGCGATCCGCTCTCCCAGTGCGAAGTCGCAAAGGCAGAGAACGGCACCATGCCGCCAGCGTTATTCCTGACAAACCAGCGGTTTATATCATCCGGCAGCATGCGGAACGGCGCGGCGGACTGGACATAGACTTTTTTCACGCGGCCGCGATCCATAAAGTCATTCACATAGCTCGAGCCCCACGCCGTTTGCAGGGTATCGTTGATATCGTTGATCGACACGCCCAGCGCCTGCGCCTTACGCTGATCGATATCCACCTGAAGCTGCGGGCTGTCATCCAGACCGTTATGGCGAACGCGGGTCAGGCCGGGATCGTTGCCCGCCAGCGCTAACAGCTTATCGCGTGCCGCCATCAGCGCCGTGTGTCCCGCACCGGCGTGATCCTGCAGCTCCATGTCAAACCCGGCGGAACTGCCAAGGCCGCTGATTGCCGGCGGGCTGCTGGCAAAGACGCGCGCCTCTTTGATGTGCGCGAAGGCTTTGGTCGCGCGTTCAATGATGGCAAATGATGTTCCCGTTCTGGTATCGCGCTCGTCCCAGTCCTTCAGGCGGACGAACATGCGGGCGACGTTCTGCCCGTTCCCGCCCGGCCCGGAACCGACGGTAGAGAAGACGGATACGACGTTATCTTTCTCTTTAGTAAAGAAATACTGCTCCACTTTCTGGACCACTTTCAGCGTCTGCTGCTGCGTTGCGCCGCTCGGCAGCTGCACCGAGGTGGTGAACATCCCCCGGTCTTCCATCGGCAGGAACGAGGTGGGCAGGTGCAGGAACAGCCACACCATCCCGCCCAGCAGCACGACGTAAACCATCATCCAGCGCAGGCTGCGGTGGAGTACACGCCCAACGGCAGATTCATACCGCGCGGCGTTGCGGTCGAACATGCGGTTAAACCAGCCGAAGAACCCTTTCTGCCCGTGATGCTCCCCTTTATGCAGCGGTTTCAGCAGGGTGGCGCACAGCGCGGGGGTGAGGATCAGCGCGACCAGCACGGAGAGCACCATCGCCGAGACGATGGTGATCGAGAACTGGCGATAAATCGCCCCGGTGGTGCCGCCAAAGAAGGCCATCGGGATAAAGACAGCCGACAGTACCATCGCGATACCGACTAGCGCCCCCTGAATTTGACCCATGGATTTACGCGTTGCCTGGCGCGGAGAGAGCCCTTCTTCGCTCATGATGCGCTCGACGTTTTCAACCACTACGATGGCATCATCCACCAGCAGGCCGATTGCCAGCACCATCGCAAACATCGTCAGGGTATTAATGCTGTACCCGAACGCGTAAAGCACCGCAAAGGTCCCAAGCAGCACCACGGGGACTGCAATGGTGGGGATCAGCGTCGCGCGGAAGTTTTGCAGGAACAGGTACATGAACAGGAACACCAGCGCGATGGCTTCCAGCAGGGTCTTCACCACGTCCTCGATCGACGCTTTAACGAAGGAGGTGGTTTCATAGGCGACTTTGTACTCCAGCCCGTGCGGGAAATACTGTGACAGCTCATCCAGACGGTCCAGCACCAGTTTCGCCGTGGCCATTTCGTTTGCGCCCGAGGCAAGCTTTATCCCCAGACCGGAGGCCTGATTGCCGTTAAAGCGGCTCAGGTAGTCGTATTTTTCCGCCCCCATTTCCACCGTGGCGACATCGCCCAGACGCACTTCCGACCCGTCCTGATTCACGCGCAGGGTGATATTGCGGAACTGGTCCGGCGTCTGCAGCAGGGATTGCGAATTGATGGTGGCGTTCAGGGCTTGCTTATCAACGGAAGGCGTTCCCCCCAGCTGTCCCACCGCAATCTGGGCGTTCTGGGCTTTGATGGCATTCGTTACGTCGGTCGCCGTCATCTGATAGCTGTTGAGCTTGTTGGGATCGAGCCAGATGCGCATGGAGTATTGTGAGCCGTAGGCGTCAATATCCCCGACGCCGTTAATCCGGCTGATGGGATCCTGAATATTACTGGCGACGTAGTCCGCGATGTCCTGTTTATCCATTGAGCCATCTGTCGAGACAAACGCGATGGTCAATATGTTGGTATCACCGGTTTTACGCACGGTTACGCCCTGGTTCTGCACCGCCTGGGGCAGCTTGCGCATGGCCGACTGCAGCTGGTTTTGGACCTGCTGCACCGCTTCGTCCGGGTCGGTGCCCGCCTTGAAGCTCAGGGTCACCGTCGCCTGTCCCGTGGCGCTACTCTGCGAGGACATGTACATCAGGTTATCCAGACCCGTCATGTTCTGCTCGATAACCTGCGTGACGGTATTTTCCAGCGTCTGTGCCGACGCGCCGGGGTAGTTTGCGGTGACGCGCACGTTCGGCGGAGCCAGGTCGGGGTATTGCTCAACGGGAAGTGAAGTAATCGCCAGGACGCCTGTCAGACACAACAGGATGGCAAGCACCCAGGCAAAAATGGGGCGATCGATAAAAAAATTCGCCATGAAAGTGTGACCTCGTTTTGCTGCACGTCATTATTGTTTATTGCCCGCATAACTTTAGCGGTAAGGCCCAGGTCAAACGTGGAGAAATAAAGGAGATAATGTAAATTATCATGCGCTTTTCCCTGCGCTTCCCTCTTTACCGTTATTTACCCGTTAACGGCGTGGGCGCCGGAAACGTCACGCTGACCAGCGTGCCGCCGTTTTGCGGCTGCGAGAAGTGCAGCATCCCGCCGAGCCGTTGCGCGCGTTCGCGCATAATATTCAGGCCGTAATGTCCCGGCGGCTCGCTGGCCTCGCCAATCCCAATGCCGTTGTCACGAATGCTGACGCTGTGCGTCCCGTCCACTGAGGTCACGCAGCTTACGGTGATCTCGCTGGCCTGCGCGTGCTTAATGGCATTCAACACCGCCTCACGCACGATCTGTAACAGGTGCACCTGCTTTTGCGCGTCGAGCGCCAGCGAGGAGAGGCGGCAGTCGAGATGCAGTTTCGCCTGCGTCTGGCTCTGCAGCACGTCGAGGGACTCCTGCAGCGCCGCGGGTAAGTTCGCGTGGTTCAGCGTCAGGCGGAAGGTGGTCAGCAACTCGCGCAGCTGCTGCCAGGCATTGTTCAGCTCGCGGGAGAAGTCGGTGATAATGGTCTGCGCCGGGGTATTTTCCTCGGGCACGGCGCGTTTGAGCAGCGCAAGCTGAATGCGTAGATACGACAGCACCTGCGCCAGCGAATCGTGCAGTTCGCGGGCAATGGTGGCGCGCTCTTCCATCAGGAGCAGCTGCTGGTAGTGCTTTTGCGCCTGGTTAAAGTACAGCCCGCGCCCGAGCATGGTCGCCACGCTTCTCATCAGCGGAAGGGGGACGCTGTCCGTCTCGCTTTGCCAGCGCAGCTCGCCGTAAAGGGTATCCTGCATCAGTACCGGCAGGTTTTGCAGAGGAGTGCCATGTGCCTCCGTCCCTTCACACAGCCGCCAGTCGTCGCTGGTGCGCAGTTCCAGATAATTCATCTGCGTATAGTCATGGACAATCTGCAGGATATGCCGGAAGCAGTGGCTGTCTATCTGGCCGGTATTCAGCGCCTGAGAGCACTTGAACAACATGTCGAGCTGCTGGTGGGCTTCATGCAAATGTCGCGTCTTTTCAGCGACCGAGGCTTCGAGAGAACGGTAGAGCGTATCCAGCTCGGCTGACATGTGGTTAAAGGCGCGCGAAAGCTGGCCCAGCTCGTTCGGCAGGGCGCTATCCGGCGCAGGCGTGGCAAACTCGCCGCGCTCAATGCGTTCGCTGGCCGCCACCAGGTTATTCAGCGGTAGCACCACCTGGCGGCGGATGCGTCGCAGGGTAAACAGCGTCAGCAGCAGGATCCCGAGTGCGCCAGCCAGCGAGAGCAGGGTGACCGTCTGAATTTTATGTTCAGTGTAGTGCTGCAGGGCGAGCACAAAGGCATCAATGCGGCCGACAAAATCTTCAATATTGCGTTGATACCACGCGCTGTCGCCGCGGGCGATGCGCGCATCCATCTCCTGCCAGGCCACATGAAGCTGCTGATATCGTGCTTTAACATTGTCGGGGACGTACCAGCGGTTCAGCTTTTGCAGGGCAGGCGCGCCGAGCGTCTGTTGCCAGCTCTCGCGATGTGCCGCAAGAGAAGGGCTGTTGCGCTGCATCTCGTAACCCATGCGATAGCTCTGCATGCGCAGCGAACCGGCGATATTGATGGCTTCGGCATCACGCTGGCTGCTTGCCAGCGTCAGCAGCGCGACGGTGCTGGTCAGCACGGACAGGGCTATGATCGAAAAGAAAGCCCAGGCAAGGCTTCCGGAAACGGGTCGTTTAACGGTCACAGAACGGCTCTCTGAATAAAATTGATCTGCCACAGGTTCACTGGAAATAATTGGGCGCTTCAGGCATTTGAACGTTGCCCGATCGCACCGTGATGCGTAAATACCATACTCTTATAAAGAGAAAGGTTATTGAACCAAAAACAGGTGTGGTTATGAATCGTTTTATTATGGCTAACAGCCAGCAGTGCATTGGGTGTCACGCCTGCGAAGTGGCCTGCGTGATGGCGCACAACGATGAGCAGCATGTCCTGAGCGAGCGCCATTTTCATCCGCGTATCACGGTCCTGAGAGCTGGCGAGAAAAGCCGCCCCGTGACCTGTCATCATTGCGAAAACGCGCCCTGCGCGCAAAGCTGCCCGAACGGCGCCATCAGCAAATGCGATGACAGCGTACAGGTGAATCAACAAAAATGCATCGGCTGTAAGGCCTGCGTGGTGGCCTGCCCGTTTGGCACGATGGAGATTATCGTCACCCCGCTAGACAACGGCAGCGTGAAGGCTTCGGCGAATAAATGCGATCTTTGTCTGACGCGTCCACACGGCCCGGCCTGTATCGAAAATTGCCCGGCGGATGTCCTCACCCTGGCGACGCCTGCCGTGCTGGATAAGCTGGTGAAATCACGCCGACAGCGCACGGCCTGCCTGGAGGCGCAGCCCTGGCATGATTCGGAGGCCGTCGGCGTGGACGCGCCGCGTACCAAACTGCAGCAGATGCAGGCGACGGCGCCACGCGGCGAGCCCGACAAGCTAGCTGCCGCAGAACGCGTGGGCCATTTTAACGAAATTTACCTGCCGTTTCGGGCCGAACAGGCCGTTCGCGAGGCGTCGCGCTGCCTGAAATGCGGAGAGCACAGCCTTTGCGAGTGGACCTGCCCGCTGCACAACCACATTCCGCAGTGGATCGAGCGCCTCAACGCGGGAGATATCGCCGGCGCGGCCGAGCTTTCTCATCAGACCAACTGTTTACCTGAAATTACCGGCCGCGTCTGCCCGCAGGATCGATTATGCGAGGGTGCCTGCACAATACGTGAAGAGGCAGGATCCGTGACCATCGGCAACATCGAGCGCTATATCTCCGATCGGGCGCTGGCGATGGGCTGGCGGCCGGATATGTCCGCCGTCACGCCGTCAGGTAAACGAGTCGCGATCGTCGGCGCGGGGCCTGCCGGGCTGGCGTGCGCTGACGTGCTGGCGCGCCGCGGCGTGAGCGTGACGATCTATGACCGGCACCCGGAAATTGGCGGATTGCTGACCTTCGGCATCCCGGCGTTCAAGCTGGACAAATCGCTGCTCGCGCGGCGCAGAGAGATATTTACCGCGATGGGGATCCGCTTCGAGCTTAACTGCGAGGTGGGCCAGGACGTGTCGATGTCGCAGTTAAAGCACGATTACGACGCCCTGTTTATTGGCGTGGGAACCTATCGCTCGATGAAGGCAGGTATCCCACATGAAAACGCGCCAGGGGTCTACGACGCGCTGCCTTTCCTGGTGGGCAACACGCGCCATGTTATGGGGCTGGAGGCAACGGCCAGCGAACCATACATCGACACCCATGGTTTAAACGTGGTGGTGCTTGGTGGGGGCGATACCGCGATGGACTGCGTCCGAACCGCGTTACGCCACGGTGCGGCGAAGGTGACCTGCGCCTATCGTCGGGATGAGGCCAACATGCCGGGCTCGAAGAAAGAGGTGAAGAACGCCAGAGAAGAGGGGGCGGCGTTTGAATTTAACGTCCAGCCGGTTGAGCTAACGCTGGATCCGAACGGAAAGGTCAACGGTATCCGGATGCTGCGTACCGAGCTCGGAGAGTCGGATGCGCAGGGACGGCGGCGACCGGTTCCGGTGGCGGGCAGCGAGTTTGTGATGGCCGCGGATGCGGTCATCATGGCGTTTGGTTTTAACCCGCACGCGATGCCGTGGCTGCAGGCGCAGGGTGTCGAAACGGATGACAGGGGGCGGATCGTGGCCTCGGTCGAGAGCCGTTACCGTTACCAGACGACCAACCCGCAGATCTTCGCCGGGGGCGATGCGGTACGCGGCGCGGATCTGGTGGTGACCGCAATGGCGGAAGGACGCCATGCCGCGCAAGGGATCCTCGACTGGTTTGGGGTTAACGCGCCAAAACATCATTAAACCGGCGGGCGACAAAGCAGGATTCACGGCGTAGTATAGGACGACTCATTGTGTTGTGGAGCCCGTATGACCCTGAAAATTGACGTTATCAAAGACAAAATTCTTTCTGAAAACTACTTTGTCCTGCGTAACATCACCTATGATCTTACACGTAGCAACGGTGAGGTTATCCGCCACAAACGCGAGGTCTACGACCGCGGCAACGGAGCGACCATTCTGCTCTATAACCGTGACAAGCAGAGCGTAGTGCTAATCCGTCAGTTCAGGGTGGCGACATGGGTTAATGGCAACCCTGATGGACGTTTGATTGAAACCTGCGCGGGCCTGCTCGATGACGATGAGCCGGAAGTTTGTATCCGCAAAGAGGCCGTGGAAGAAACCGGCTTCGAAGTGGGTGAGGTCAAAAAGGTCTTCGAGCTGTTTATGTCTCCGGGCGGCGTAACGGAAATTGTGCATTTCTTCATTGCCGAATACAGCGACGCCCAGCGCACGCACCGGGGCGGTGGCGTAGAGGATGAAGATATTGAAGTGCTGGAGCTTCCTTTTACCCGGGCGCTGGAGATGATGCGTTCAGGCGAAATCAGGGATGGTAAGGCAGTGATATTACTGCAGTATTTACAGACGACCGGGTTGATGAACGCTGCTTTCGAGCGGATGTAGTGCATTTTTCGGGTATATCTGATAAATCCGATTGAGCAACCCCGCCGGGAACACGAAGATACTGCCCAGTTAAGCGTTTTCGTTCCGGGATTGTGTCATTCATGCGCTACAGCGTCTTTTTGTTTTACCTGTTTTGTGTGCTCCTCGCGCCGCAGGTGCGGGCTGCACCTGCGCAGCAAGCCTTCTCTGACTGGCAGGTAACCTGCAATAACCAGAATTTTTGCCTTGCACGCAACACGGGTGAACACCGTGGTCTGGTCATGACGCTCACCCGTAGCGCCGGGGCGAAAACGGATGCCACTCTGCGTATCGATCTTGGCGGTCTTGATACTCCCTCGATCAAAGAGCCAGAGATTGCCCCCCGGCTGCTGCTGGATAGCGTTCCTCTGAAGCTGGACAAACAGCGCTGGCAGCTCACGCCATGGCATCTGAAAACGGACGATGCGGCCACCATCACCGCCTTTCTGAAAAATATCCAGGAAGGGAAGGCCCTGACTCTGCGCGGCGGTAAGCAGGTCATTTCACTGACCGGGCTTAAGGCCGCACTACTGTTCATTGATGCGCAGCAAAAGCGCGTCGGCAGCGAAACCGCGTGGATCAAGAAAGGTGACGATCCGCCGTTAAGCGTTCCGCCTGCACCCGCCTTAAAAAAGGTGGCGGTCGTCAATCCGACCCCGACGCCACTCTCCCACGCCGAACTGAACGACCTGCTGGACTATGGTACCGGACGGATGAACAGCAGCCAGTGCTCGCTGGATCCTAACCGCCGGGAAGTGCGCGTCACCGCGTTAACCGATGAGAAAGCGCTGCTGATCGTCAGCTGCGAGGCGGGGGCCTATAACACGGTCGATCTGGCGTGGCTGGTATCACGTAAAAAACCGTTCACCGCACGCAGCGTCAGGCTTCGTCTGCCGTTTACGCCGTCAGGCGACGGGAGCGGAATGGAGTTGATGAATGCCAGCTTCGATGAAAAGACGCGCGAGCTGACAACGCTGGCGCTGGGGCGCGGTTTGGGCGATTGCGGAGTCCAGACGCGCTGGCGTTTTGACGGACAGCGATTCCGCCTGGTGCGCTACGCCGAGGAGCCCAGCTGTGATAACTGGAACGGGCCAGATGCCTGGCCCACGCTCTGGATCACGCGCTAGTTTTGCCCGGTAAGCGTAGCGCCACCGGGCACGCAGACCGCGCTACAGCACGCTTAACGCCTTCTCAACCACGTTCTCAACGGTAAAGCCGAAGTACGGGAACAGCTTGTCGGCAGGGGCGGACTCACCGTAGCCCCTCATGCCGACAATCGCCCCTTTCAGACCCACATATTTGTACCAGTAGTCGGCAATACCGGCTTCCACCGCCACGCGCGCTGCGACGTTTGAGGGCAGTACCGATTCGCGGTACGCCTCATCCTGGGCATCGAAAATATCCGTAGAAGGCAGGGACACCACGCGCACCGCGTGGCCTTCGGCGGTCAGTTTCTCCGCCGCTTTCACCGTGATTTCCACCTCGGAGCCGGTGGCAATCAGGATCACGTCCGGCTTGCCGCCGCTGTCCTTGAGGATGTAGCCGCCGCGGGCGATGTTTTTCACCTGCTCCGGAGTACGCTCGATCTGCGCCAGGTTCTGTCGTGACAGAATCAGTGCCGTTGGGCCATTGTGGCGTTCTACCGCCAGCTTCCAGCCCACCGCAGCTTCGACCTGATCGCAGGGACGCCACGTGCTGAAGTTCGGCGTCAGGCGCAGGCTCGCCAGCTGTTCAACCGCCTGGTGGGTGGGGCCGTCTTCTCCCAGACCGATGGAGTCGTGGGTATAGACCATAATCTGCCGCGCCTTCATCAGCGCTGCCATGCGCGCCGCGTTACGGGCGTACTCGACGAACATCAGGAAGGTGGCGGTGTAGGGCACGAAGCCGCCGTGATGGGCGATGCCGTTGGCAATCGCGGTCATCCCGAACTCGCGCACGCCGTAGTGGATATAGTTCCCGGCGATATCCTCTTTCAGCGATTTCGAACCCGACCAGATAGTCAGGTTACTCGGCGCCAGATCCGCCGATCCGCCGAGCAGTTCGGGCAGAAGAGGGCCGATTGCATTCAGGGTATTTTGCGACGCCTTACGGGTGGCGATTTTCGCCGGGTTGGACTGCAGATTTTCAATCAGCGCCTGGGTTTTATCGTCCCAGTCTTCCGGCAGACCGCCGCTCATGCGGCGGGAAAACTCGGCCGCAAGTTCAGGATGCGCTTTTTTGTAGGCGGCAAATTTATCGTTCCATGCGTGCTGCGCTTTCTCACCCTCTTCGCGTGCATCCCATGCCCGGTAGATCTCTTTCGGGATCTCAAACGGCGGATGTTTCCAGCCCAGCTTCTGCCGGGTCAGCGCCACTTCCTCCTCGCCCAGCGCCGCGCCGTGCGCCTCTTCTTTACCCGCCTTGTTCGGCGAGCCGAAGCCGATCGTGGTGCGGCAGATAATCAGGGACGGTTTGTCCTTCACGCTTTGCGCTTCCTGAATCGCTTTTTTCACCGCCTCCGGGTCGTGGCCATCGATCTCATGCACCACGTGCCAGTGGTAGGCTTCGAAGCGTTTTGCCGTGTCGTCGGTAAACCAGCCTTCGGTTTCCCCGTCGATGGAGATGCCGTTGTGATCGTAGAACCCGATCAGCTTGCCGAGCCCCAGGGTGCCCGCCAGGGAGCAGACCTCATGGGAGATCCCCTCCATCAGACAGCCGTCACCCATAAACACGTAGGTGTAGTGATCGACAATCTCGTGGTCCGGTTGATTGAACTGTGCCGCCAGCGTGCGTTCGGCAATCGCCAGCCCGACCGCATTTGCCAGCCCCTGGCCGAGCGGCCCGGTGGTGGTCTCCACGCCTGGCGTATAGCCGATCTCCGGGTGCCCCGGGGTTTTGGAGTGCAGCTGGCGGAAGTTTTTCAGCTCCTCAAGCGGCAGATCGTAGCCGGAAAGGTGCAACAGGCTGTAGAGCAGCATTGAGGCGTGACCGTTGGAGAGAATAAAGCGGTCGCGATCGTACCAGGTGGGGTCATTGGGGTTGTGCTTCAGAAAGTCGTTCCACAGTACTTCGGCAATATCAGCCATGCCCATCGGCGCGCCGGGGTGGCCGGAATTGGCTTTCTGCACGGCATCCATGCTGAGGGCGCGGATGGCATTGGCTAGCTCTTTACGGGACATAGTTCACTCCGTGGCAAGGTTAAAGTTTGGCGGCGAGAAGATCTTCTAGTTTGCGCTGGTCGACGGCGAACTGGCGGATACCGTCCGCCAGTTTTTCCACGGCCATGGCGTCCTGGTTGTGCTCCCAGCGGAACTCCGCTTCGGTCATGGCTTTCGGTTTTGGCAGAACGGTGGAGGTCGGCACCAGCTTGCGGATCACCGTTTCTTCTTTGTCCTGTAGCTCCTGGAGCAGATTGGGTGAAATTGTCAGGCGGTCGCAGCCTGCCAGGGCGAGGATCTGCTCGGTACGGCGGAAGCTGGCACCCATCACGATGGTTTCGTAGCGGTGCTGCTTGTAGTAGTCGTAGATATTACGGACCGATTTCACGCCCGGATCCTCATCCACCACGTACAGATCCATCGGCTGTTTCGCCTGGTACCAGTCGTAGATGCGCCCGACAAACGGTGACACCAGGAACACGCCCGCTTCGGCACAGGCGCGCGCCTGGGCAAACGAGAACAGCAGCGTCAGGTTGCAGTGGATGCCCTCTTTTTCCAGTACCTCTGCCGCGCGGATGCCTTCCCAAGTGGAGGCGAGCTTGATCAGAATGCGTGATTTATCGATCCCCTGTTCCTCGTACAGTTCCACGAGGCGACGCGCCTTATTGATGCTCTTTTCTTTATCGAAAGAGAGGCGGGCGTCGACTTCGGTCGAGACGCGGCCCGGGATGCTTTTAAGAATTTCCGCACCAAAATTAACTGCCAGCTTGTCGCTGGCTTCGGCGACCTGCTGCTCCTGCGTCTTCCCGCGCTGTTTACCGTAGGCAATGGCGTCATCAATCAGATGACTAAAATGGGTAAGCCCGGCTGCCTTGAGCAGTAGCGAAGGGTTGGTGGTCGCGTCCTCCGGCTGATAGTGGCGAATCGACTCAATATCGCCGCTGTCTGCCACCACCGTGGTGAATTGTTTGATGCCGTCTAGCTGGTTCATAAATGATTACTCCTTGGAAATAAAAGAGTTAGATGAGTGCGTTAGTTCACACTTCTGAAAAAATCATGATGGACTTAACAAAAAAGCATAGCAGACGGGGGAGGCATTGCTTTTGAGACGGGTAACATGGCTGTTATAAATTGATAACAATTTTTAATGTGTGATGGTGAGAGTTTGGCTGCCTTCAAAGTTTAGGAGGCGGCCTGAGGCGATACTAGGCGGCACACCAGGGTGTGCATCAGGATCGCTTACGTCACCCTTTTGACCGATACGTGAAAGGAAAAATAAGATGGATGAGCAGTTGAAACAGAGTGCCCTCGATTTTCACGAGTTCCCTGTCCCGGGCAAAATCCAGGTCTCCCCAACCAAGCCGCTGGCAACTCAGCGCGATCTGGCACTGGCCTATTCCCCGGGCGTAGCTGCCCCGTGTCTGGAAATCGAAAAAGACCCGCTGGCGGCCTACAAATACACCGCGCGCGGCAATCTTGTCGCCGTGATCTCTAACGGCACGGCGGTGCTGGGGCTGGGCAACATCGGCGCGCTGGCCGGTAAGCCGGTGATGGAAGGCAAGGGGGTGCTGTTCAAGAAATTCGCCGGTATCGACGTGTTCGATATCGAGGTGGATGAACTCGATCCTGACAAGTTCATCAACGTAGTGGCCGCGCTGGAGCCTACCTTCGGCGGGATCAACCTGGAAGACATCAAAGCGCCGGAATGTTTCTATATCGAGCAGAAGCTGCGCGAGCGTATGAATATTCCCGTGTTCCATGATGACCAGCACGGTACGGCCATTATCAGCACCGCTGCGATTCTGAACGGCCTGCGCGTGGTAGAGAAAAACCTCTCAGACGTGCGCATGGTGGTCTCCGGCGCCGGCGCCGCGGCCATCGCCTGTATGAACCTGCTGGTGGCGCTGGGTATGCAGAAACACAACATTGTGGTCTGCGACTCCAAGGGCGTTATTTATAAAGACCGCGAGCCGAACATGGCGGAAACCAAAGCGGCGTATGCGGTAGAAGACGACGGCAAGCGCACGCTTGAGGACGTCATTGACGGCGCGGATATCTTCCTCGGCTGCTCGGGTCCGAAGGTGCTGACCCAGGAGATGGTGAAGAAGATGGCGCGTGCGCCAATGATCCTGGCCCTGGCCAACCCGGAACCGGAAATTCTGCCGCCGCTGGCGAAAGCGGTGCGTGAAGACGCCATCATCTGTACCGGCCGTTCGGACTACCCGAACCAGGTCAACAACGTGCTCTGCTTCCCGTTCATCTTCCGCGGCGCGCTGGACGTCGGCGCAACGGCGATCAACGAAGAGATGAAGCTTGCAGCCGTTCACGCCATCGCGGAGCTGGCCCACGCCGAGCAGAGCGAAGTGGTTGCCTCAGCCTATGGCGATCAGGATCTGAGCTTCGGCCCGGACTACATCATTCCAAAACCGTTCGACCCGCGTCTGATTGTCAAAATTGCCCCTGCGGTGGCCAAAGCGGCAATGGACTCCGGCGTGGCGACGCGTCCGATTGAAGACTTCGACGCTTACGTCGATAAGCTCACCGAGTTTGTCTATAAAACCAACCTGTTCATGAAGCCGATCTTCTCTCAGGCGCGCGCCGACGCGAAGCGCGTGGTGCTGGCGGAAGGGGAAGAGGCGCGCGTGCTGCACGCCACCCAGGAGCTGATCACCTTAGGTCTGGCGAAGCCGATCCTGATTGGTCGTCCGAGCGTGATTGAAATGCGTATCCAGAAGCTGGGCCTGCAGATTAAGCCGGGCGTCGACTTCGAGATCGTAAACAACGAATCCGATCCGCGCTTCAAAGAGTACTGGAGCGAATACTACGCGATCATGAAGCGTCGGGGGATCACCCAGGAGCAGGCGCAGAAAGCCGTCATCAGCAACACGACGGTGATCGGCGCGATCATGGTCCATCGCGGCGAGGCGGATGCGCTGATCTGCGGCACCATCGGCGATTACCACGAGCACTTTAGCGTGGTGCAGGAGATCTTCGGCTATCGCGACGGCGTGCATACCGCCGGTGCGATGAACGCCCTGCTGCTGCCGAGCGGCAACACCTTTATCGCTGACACCTACGTTAACGACGATCCGAGCCCGGACGAGCTGGCAGAGATCACCATGATGGCCGCCGAGACCGTGCGTCGCTTTGGTATCGAGCCGAAGGTGGCGCTGCTGTCGCACTCAAACTTCGGATCTTCCAAATCTGCGGCGGCGTGCAAAATGCGTGAGACGCTGGCGCTGGTGCGCGAGCGCGCGCCGGAGCTGATGATTGACGGAGAAATGCACGGCGATGCCGCGCTGGTGGAGAGCATCCGTAATGAACGTATGCCGGACAGCCCGCTGAAAGGATCGGCAAATATCCTGATTATGCCGAACGTGGAAGCGGCGCGTATCAGCTATAACCTTCTGCGCGTCTCCAGCTCTGAAGGGGTGACCGTAGGACCGGTGCTGATGGGCGTGGCGAAACCGGTGCACGTGTTAACGCCGATTGCCTCCGTGCGTCGTATCGTGAATATGGTCGCGCTGGCGGTAGTTGAGGCGCAGACGCAGCCGCTGTAATTTTTACCCTCACCCTAACCCTCTCCCTTTGGGAGAGGGCCGGGGTGAGGGGAGGGTTACACCCAGTCCCGAACCTGAATAAACTCTTTTAAGGCAGCCTCCGGGCTGCCTTCTTTTGGCTCGTAGCAGTACTCCCAGCGCACCAGCGGCGGCATCGACATCAGAATCGACTCCGTGCGCCCGCCGGTCTGCAGGCCGAACAGCGTCCCGCGATCCCACACCAGGTTGAACTCCACGTAGCGCCCGCGGCGGTAGAGCTGGAACTCGCGCTCGCGCACGCCGTAGTCGGTGTTTTTACGGCGTTCGACGATGGGCAGATAGGCGTCGGTATAGCCTTCACCCACCGCGCGCATAAAGCTGAACGCGGTATCAAAATCAGGCGTGTTGAGATCGTCAAAGAACAGTCCGCCGATGCCGCGCTGCTCGTCGCGATGCTTCAGGTAAAAGTAGTCGTCGCACCACTTTTTATATTTCGGGTAAATGTCTTCGCCAAACGGCAGGCAAAGGTCCCGCGCGGTGGTGTGCCAGTGCACGGCATCCTCTTCGAAGCCGTAGTAGGGCGTCATGTCGAAACCGCCGCCAAACCACCAGACCGGATCGGCCCCCGGCTTTTCCGCAATGAAAAAGCGCACGTTGGCGTGGCTGGTTGGCACGAACGGGTTGTGCGGGTGCACCACCAGCGAGACGCCCATCGCTTCGAAGCTGCGGCCCGCCAGCTCAGGACGATGTGCCGTCGCAGACGCGGGCATGGCGTCGCCGTGAACGTGGGAAAAATTCACGCCGGCCTGTTCGAAGATACCGCCGTTACGCAGCACGCGGCTGCGCCCACCGCCGCCGGCCTCGCGCTGCCAGGTATCTTCCTGAAATTCTCCGCCGTCTGCGGCGGCCAGTTTCTGGCAAATCTCATCCTGCAGCTGCAGCAGGAAAGTTTTGACCAGTTGTGCATCGGGTTTCATCAACGTTTCCTGGAGTGCGCTTTTTGGTTATCGAACCAGTTGAAATAACTGATAATGCCGGAGGCGATAGCGTTGGCGATCTTCTGACGAAATGCCGTGGTGCCAAGGAGTCGCTCCTCTTCCGGGTTGGTGATGAAGGAGGTTTCCACCAGCACAGAAGGGATGGACGGTGATTTCAGGACCACGAACGCCGCCTGCTCGGTGCCTTTGCTGTGCAGGCGATGCACCGGCTTAATCTTCTTCAGGATGTGCGAGCCAAGCGTCAGGCTGTTTTTGATCGTATCCGTCTGCACGAGGTCGAACAGCACCTGCTGTAGCAGGTGGTCTTTGTCGGTGGCTTTTTTCCCGGCGACTTCATCCGCCCGGTTTTCGCGGTCGGAGAGGTATTTCGCCATGGCGCTACTGGCGCCGCGGTTGGAAAGCGCAAACACCGAGGCACCTGCCGCAGAAGGGTTGGTAAAGCCGTCCGCGTGAATCGACATAAACAGATCCGCACCGTGCTGGTGGGCGATCTCTACGCGGTCATACAGCGGAATAAAGGTATCGCCAGAGCGCGTCAGACGGGCGTCAATGCCGTTACTGCGTAAAATCGCCCGCACATTTTTTGCAATCGCCAGCACGACGTGTTTTTCTTTTGACCCGTTTTTGCCGATGGCGCCGGTATCAATACCGCCGTGGCCCGGGTCGAGCATCACCAGACGCTTCGCGCCCGGCTTTTTCGTTTTCGGTTTGCTGTGTCCGTTACTGGTTTTGAGCGTGCTCTCGTCTTTCGCCTGAGCCTGCTTTGCGATACCCGTTAACGTTAAGGCCGCCAGCCCCGCTTTGAGAACCTGACGACGCGATGTGAGTGCTTTTAATGGTTTGAATGTGCTCATGCGGCCTGAATACTAAAAAATGGGGTCCTGGTGTTATATCGTATCGTGTTTCCCGTTACGACAGTCCATGTTGAGAATTGTTTTACTTTTCATTTCAATACGTGACAAAGTGACATTATGCCAAATTTTGGCGAGATTTTCCCCGGTTATTGGCTAAAGGCGAGCTTCGCGCCATAATCACTGTTTTTAAACCCGAAAAGGCGGTTAATACCATGGAGATACGCGTTTTTCGCCAGGAAGATTTCGAAGAGGTGATTACCCTTTGGGAGCGCTGCGATCTGCTGCGTCCGTGGAACGATCCGGAAATGGATATCGAACGTAAGGTGAATCACGACGTCAGTCTGTTCCTGGTCGCGGAAGTCAACGGTGAGGTTGTGGGGACGGTAATGGGCGGTTACGACGGCCACCGCGGCTCGGCCTATTATCTGGGCGTCCACCCGGAATACCGTGGTCGCGGCATTGCCAATGCGCTGCTTAACCGGCTCGAGAAGAAGCTGATCGCCCGCGGCTGCCCGAAAATCCAGATTATGGTGCGGGAAGATAACGATGTGGTGCTGGGCATGTATGAGCGTCTGGGCTACGAGCATTCTGACGTGCTGAATCTGGGAAAGCGTCTGATCGAAGATGAAGAGTACTGAGATCCATCCGGCAGACTATGACGCGCAGGGCCGCGTCAGGCTGCCCTTTTTATTCTGGTGCGTTCTGCTGCTTCAGGCCAGAACCTGGGTTCTGTTTGTGATGGCCGCCGCGTCGCGGGGGCAGGGCGATACGCTGCTGAATCTTTTTTATCCCGATCACGATGCTTTCTGGCTCGGCTTACTGCCGGGCGTACCGGCGGTTGTGGCTTTTTTGTGCAGCGGACGACGGCACCTGATCCCTCGTTTTTGGCGCACGCTTCGCTGGCTGCTAATCCTTGCCCAGACTGCGCTGCTCTTATGGCAGCCGGTTCTCTGGTGGTACGGTGAACCGCTGACGGGCACCGGCGTTGCGCTGGTGGTTGCCGATATTGTGGCGCTGCTGTGGCTGATGACCAACCCGCGTCTTCGTGCCTGTTTTGCGCCTCAGGATGATTAATCCGGCACTTTTTGCCGATGTCGCACTCCAACAAGCGTTGATTTAACAAGTAAGGACGTTTTAATGAAATCGCTGCGTTTACTCTTATGCGCTCTCCCGCTGGCATTGACCGGCTGTTCGACGCTCTCCTCCATTAACTGGTCCGCTGCGTATCCGTGGAACTGGTTTGGCTCATCAACGGAAGTAACCGAGCAGGGCGTGGGGAAAATTACCGCCGCGACGGCGCTGGATCAGAATGCTATCCAGGATGCGCTCAGCAGTGATTACCGCCTGCGCAGCGGCATGAAAACGGAGAATGGCAATATTGTTCGCTACTACGAGGCGCTGAAGGGCGACAAGCTGGCGCTGGTGATCAACGGTGACAAAGGCACGGTCAACCGAATTGCGGTGATGGATGAAGATATTCCGACGGCGAGCGGTGTGAAGGTGGGGACCCCGTTTAGCGATCTTTATAAGCAGGCCTTTGGCAACTGCGCCAGCGTGCCGTCTGACGACAAGGTTGCGGTGGAATGTAAGGCTGAAGGCAGCCAGCACATCAGCTATGTCTTCACCGGCACCTGGAGCGGCCCGGAAGGACTGATGCCGTCTGACGACACGCTTAAGAGCTGGAAAGTGAGCAAAATACTCTGGAAGCAGTAATTTGCGCCTGAGCAAACCGCCTCGCTGAAATCCGGGTATAATACCCGCTATCAATGCCACGCTGACGTGGCATCTTTATTTCAGGAGGAGCGATGTCTCAGGTTCAGAGTGGCATTTTGCCAGAACATTGCCGCGCGGCGATTTGGATTGAAGCCAATGTTAAAGGGGATGTTGATGCCCTGCGTGCGGTCAGCAAAGCGTTTATTGATAAACTGGCGACCTTCCAGGCCAAATTCCCGGAAGCACACCTCGGCGCCGTTGTCGCCTTTGGCAATAACGTCTGGCGTCAGCTGAGCGGTGGCGAAGGGGCGGAAGAGCTGAAAGACTTCATCCCATACGGCAAAGGTCTGGCTCCGGCAACCCAATACGACGTGCTGATCCACATTCTCTCCCTGCGCCACGATGTGAACTTTTCCGTTGCCCAGGCGGCGGTAGCGGCTTTTGGCGACAGCATTGATGTGCAGGAAGAGGTTCACGGCTTCCGCTGGGTCGAAGAGCGCGATCTGAGCGGCTTCGTCGACGGTACCGAAAACCCGGCGGGCGAAGAGACGCGTCGTGAAGTGGCGGTGATTAAAGACGGCGTGGATGCGGGCGGCAGCTACGTGTTCGTGCAGCGCTGGGAGCACAACCTCAAGCAGCTTAACCGCATGAGCGTGCACGACCAGGAGATGATGATTGGCCGTACGAAAGAGGCTAACGAAGAGATCGACGGCGACGACCGTCCCGTTACCTCGCACCTGACCCGCGTTGACCTCAAAGAAGACGGCAAAGGGCTGAAGATTGTCCGCCAGAGCCTGCCGTACGGTACGGCAAGCGGAACGCACGGACTTTACTTCTGCGCCTACTGCGCGCGCCTGTATAACATCGAGCAGCAGCTGCTGAGCATGTTCGGCGATACCGACGGCAAGCGCGACGCCATGCTGCGCTTCACCAAACCGGTGACCGGCGGCTACTACTTTGCGCCGTCCGTTGAGCGTTTGCTAGCGCTGTAATGGCATTTCTCCCTCTCCCTGCGGGAGAGGGCCGGAGTGAGGGCACCAGGCCTCACCCTTATTCCCTTTTCTGCTTCTAAATCACCAAACGGTATATAAAACCGTTACTCCTTTCATCCCCGTTATAAATATTATGACTATAAGATAGTCATCACATTTATAAGGGTGCGCAATGGCCGTTACTGTACTGAAAAAAGGAACTCTGGCGCTGGCAGGTTTACTGCTGGTGGCACAGGCGCAGGCGACTGAACTGTTGAACAGTTCGTATGACGTCTCCCGCGAGCTGTTTGCCGCCCTTAATCCACCGTTTGAACAGCAGTGGGCGAAAGACAATAACGGCGACAAGCTGACCATCAAGCAGTCCCACGCCGGCTCGTCCAAGCAGGCGCTGGCGATTTTGCAGGGCCTGAAAGCGGATGTGGTGACCTACAACCAGGTGACTGACGTGCAGATCCTGCACGACAAAGGCAACCTCATCCCGGCGGACTGGCAGAGCCGTCTGCCGAACAACAGCTCGCCGTTCTACTCCACCATGGGCTTCCTGGTGCGTAAGGGCAACCCGAAGAATATCCACGACTGGAGCGACCTGGTGCGTTCCGACGTGAAGCTGATTTTCCCGAACCCAAAAACCTCCGGTAACGCGCGTTATACCTATTTAGCGGCGTGGGGCGCGGCGGATAAGGCTGACGGTAACGATAAAGCCAAAACCGAGCAGTTCATGACCCAGTTCCTGAAAAACGTCGAAGTGTTTGATACCGGCGGCCGCGGAGCGACCACGACCTTCGCAGAACGCGGTCTGGGCGATGTGCTGATAAGCTTTGAGTCGGAAGTGAACAACATCCGTAAGCAGTATGAAGCGCAGGGCTTTGAGGTGGTTATCCCGAAAACCAACATTCTGGCCGAGTTCCCGGTCGCATGGGTGGATAAAAACGTGCAGGCAAACGGTACCGAGAAAGCGGCAAAAGCCTATCTCAATTACCTGTACAGCCCTCAGGCGCAGACCATCATTACCGATTACTACTACCGCGTAAACAACCCGGACGTAATGAACAAGCTGAAAGATAAGTTCCCGCAGACCGATTTGTTCCGCGTCGAAGATCATTTCGGCTCCTGGCCTGATGTGATGAAAACGCATTTTGCCAGCGGCGGTGAGTTAGACAAACTGCTGGCGGCGGGGCATAAGTAATGTTTGCAGTTTCGACAAAACGCGTCCTGCCGGGCTTTACCTTAAGCCTCGGGACCAGCCTGCTGTTCGTCTGCCTGATCCTGCTGTTGCCGCTCAGCGCGCTGGTGATGCAGCTTGCTCAGATGAGCTGGGCGCAGTACTGGGACGTGGTCACCAACCCGCAGGTGGTGGCGGCCTATAAGGTGACGCTGCTGTCGGCGTTTGTCGCCTCCATTTTTAACGGCGTGTTTGGCCTGCTGATGGCGTGGATCCTGACCCGCTATCGCTTCCCGGGCCGCACGCTGCTTGACGCCCTGATGGATCTGCCGTTTGCGCTGCCGACGGCGGTGGCGGGTTTGACCCTCGCGTCGCTCTTCTCTGTAAACGGGCTGTACGGCGAGTGGCTGGCGAAATTTGATATCAAAGTAACCTACACCTGGCTCGGTATCGCGGTGGCGATGGCCTTCACCAGCATCCCGTTTGTGGTACGTACCGTGCAGCCGGTGCTGGAAGAGTTGGGTCCGGAATACGAAGAAGCGGCGGAAACACTGGGCGCCACGCGCTGGCAGAGCTTCCGCAAGGTGGTGCTGCCGGAGCTCTCTCCAGCGCTGATGGCAGGTGTTGCGCTGTCGTTTACCCGCAGCCTCGGTGAGTTCGGCGCGGTGATTTTTATCGCCGGGAACATCGCCTGGAAAACGGAAGTGACCTCGCTGATGATTTTCATCCGCCTGCAGGAGTTTGATTATCCGGCGGCGAGCGCGATTGCTTCGGTGATCCTCGCCGCCTCGCTGCTGCTGCTGTACTCGATTAACACTCTGCAAAGTCGCTTTGGTCGACGTGTGGTAGGTCACTGATGGCGGAAGTTACGCAATTGAAGCAATACGATGCGCCCCGCATCAACTGGGGTAAATGGTTTCTGATTGGGGCGGGCGTGCTGGTTTCCGCCCTCATTCTCGTCGTGCCGACGATTTATATTTTCGTTCAGGCGTTCAGCAGAGGTCTGATGCCCGCGCTGGAAAACCTGGCGAACCCGGATATGCTCCATGCCATCTGGCTCACCGTGCTGATTGCCCTGATCACCGTCCCGGTGAACCTGGTGTTCGGGACCCTGCTGGCGTGGCTGGTGACGCGCTTTAACTTCCCCGGACGTCAGCTGCTGCTGACCCTGCTGGATATTCCGTTTGCCGTGTCGCCGGTGGTGGCGGGCCTGGTGTACCTGCTCTTTTACGGCTCCAACGGCCCACTGGGCGGCTGGCTGGATGCGCATAACCTGCAGATCATGTTCGCCTGGCCGGGCATGGTGCTGGTCACCATCTTCGTGACCTGCCCGTTTGTGGTGCGCGAGCTGGTGCCGGTGATGTTAAGCCAGGGGAGCAACGAAGACGAAGCGGCGGTGCTGCTGGGGGCTTCGGGCTGGCAAATGTTCCGCCGCGTGACGCTGCCGAACATCCGCTGGGCGTTGCTTTACGGCGTGGTGCTGACCAACGCCCGCGCGATTGGCGAGTTCGGTGCCGTTTCCGTTGTTTCCGGCTCCATTCGCGGTGAAACCCTGTCGCTGCCGCTGCAGATTGAACTGCTGCAGCAGGACTACAACACCATCGGCTCGTTTACTGCCGCAGCGTTGCTGACGCTGATGGCCATTTTGACCCTGTTTTTGAAGAGTGTGGTGCAGTGGCGTTTAGAAAATCAGGAAAAACGTCAGCATCAGGAGGGAAATCATGAGCATTGAGATTGCCAATATTAAGAAGTCTTTTGGTCGCACCCAGGTGCTGAATGATATCTCGCTGGATATCCCTTCCGGACAAATGGTGGCGCTGCTGGGGCCGTCCGGCTCGGGCAAAACCACGCTGCTGCGCATTATCGCCGGGCTTGAGCATCAGACCAGCGGGCACATCCGCTTCCACGGTACCGACGTGAGCCGCCTGCACGCCCGCGATCGTAAAGTGGGTTTTGTGTTCCAGCATTACGCGCTGTTCCGCCACATGACCGTGTTTGACAACATCGCGTTTGGGCTTACCGTGCTGCCGCGTCGCGAGCGCCCGGATGCGGCAACCATTAAGGCGAAGGTGACCAAACTGCTGGAGATGGTGCAGCTGGCTCACCTGGCGGATCGTTTTCCGGCCCAGCTGTCCGGCGGGCAGAAACAGCGCGTGGCGCTGGCTCGCGCGCTGGCCGTTGAACCGCAAATTCTGCTGCTGGATGAGCCCTTCGGCGCGCTGGATGCGCAGGTGCGTAAAGAGCTGCGCCGCTGGCTGCGTCAGCTCCATGAAGAGCTGAAATTCACCAGCGTCTTCGTGACCCACGATCAGGAAGAGGCGATGGAAGTCGCGGATCGCGTGGTGGTCATGAGCCAGGGCAACATTGAGCAGGTTGACGAACCGGAGCAGCTCTGGCGTGAACCGGCGACCCGCTTCGTGCTGGAGTTTATGGGCGAGGTGAACCGTCTGCAGGGCACTATTCGCGGCGGTCAGTTCCACGTGGGCGCGCACCGCTGGCCGCTGGGCTATACCTCCGCGCACCAGGGCCCGGTCGATCTGTTCCTGCGTCCGTGGGAAGTGGACGTGAGCCGCCGAACCAGCCTGGATTCACCGCTGCCGGTGCAGGTGCTGGAAGCGAGCCCTAAAGGTCACTACACCCAACTGGTGGTACAGCCGCTGGGCTGGTATACCGAGCCCCTGACCGTGGTCATGCGCGACGACGTCCCGCCGCACCGGGGGGAGCGCCTGTTTGTCGGGCTGCAGCATGCCCGGATTTATCACGGGAAGGAGCGCATCGAGACGCGCGAGGATATTGCTCTGGCGGAGTCAGCCTGATAGGTTATTAGGATGTTTATCGCCCGGTGGCGCTGCGCTTACCGGGCCTACAGTTATCACTGCGTCTTGTAGGCCGGGTAAGCGAAACGCCACCCGGCTTTTTTATTGAGTAAAAAACGTGAATACACTCGAACACACCATCGGCAACACCCCTCTGGTCAAACTTCAGCGCATGGGGCCGGCTAACGGCAGCGAAATCTGGGTCAAACTCGAAGGCAATAACCCGGCGGGGTCGGTAAAAGATCGTGCCGCGCTGTCGATGATTGTCCAGGCTGAAAAGCGCGGAGAAATTAAGCCGGGAGACGTGCTGATTGAAGCCACCAGCGGTAACACCGGTATCGCCCTGGCGATGATTGCGGCGCTGAAAGGCTACCGCATGAAGCTGCTGATGCCTGACAACATGAGCCAGGAGCGCCGCGCCGCGATGCGTGCCTACGGGGCCGAGCTGATTCTGGTGAGCAAAGAGCAGGGGATGGAAGGCGCGCGCGACCTGGCGTTAGAAATGGCCGAGCGCGGCGAAGGTAAACTGCTCGATCAGTTTAATAACCCGGACAACCCGTACGCGCACTACACCACAACCGGCCCGGAAATCTGGCAGCAAACCGACGGGCGAATCACCCATTTTGTCTCCAGCATGGGCACCACCGGCACCATTACCGGCGTATCGCGTTTTCTGCGCGAGCAGGACAAAGCCGTCACCATTGTGGGCCTGCAGCCGGAAGAGGGGAGCAGCATTCCGGGCATTCGCCGCTGGCCGGCGGAGTATATGCCCGGCATCTTTAATGCGCAGCTTGTGGACCAGGTGCTGGATCTTCACCAGCGCGAGGCGGAAAATACCATGCGTGAGCTGGCCGTGCGCGAAGGTATCTTCTGCGGCGTCAGCTCGGGCGGCGCGGTAGCGGGCGCGATTCGGGTAGCGCAGGCAAACCCGGGCGCTGTGGTGGTGGCGATTATTTGCGATCGAGGCGATCGCTATCTGTCTACCGGCGTCTTTGGTGAAGAGAGTTATTCGCAGGGGGCGGGGATTTAAGCGTCATGGAGATGATTCTATTCCGGGATAATACCCGGGCGCAGCAAACTGATATTGTCGCGGTACAGTCGCAGGTGGTGTACGGGAGCGTGGGTAACAGCATTGCGGTGCCGAATATTCGAACCCACAGGCTGAACGTCACCGCCGTGCCAACGGTACTGTTCAGCAACACGCCACACTATGACACCTTCTATGGTGGCGTGATCCCCGATGAGTGGTTCAGCGGCTACCTGAATGCGCTGGAAGAGCGAGAGATTCTGCGCGAGCTTAAGGCGGTTACCACAGGCTATATGGGCAGTGCCAGCCAAATAGTCCTGCTGGCGCAGTGGCTGAAAGCGGTCAAGGCACAGCATCCTGATCTGCTGGTGCTGGTTGACCCGGTTATTGGCGATATCGACAGCGGGATGTACGTGAAGCCGGATATCCCGCAGGCGTATCGGGAGCACCTGCTGCCGCTGGCGCAGGGGATTACGCCAAACGTCTACGAGCTGGAAGTGTTAAGCGGCAAGCCGTGCCGCACGCCGGAAAGCGCCATCGCGGCGGCACAGGGACTGCTCTCAGACAGCCTGAAATGGGTGGCGATCACCAGCGCGCCGGTGGCCGATGATCCGCAGAATATCCACGTGGTGCTGGTGACGAATGAGGGCGTGACCGTCAGCGCGCATCCACGGGTAGAAACCGATCTGAAAGGGACGGGAGACCTGTTTTGTTCAGAGCTGGTGAGCGGCATTGTTGAGGGAAAAACCGTTGCCGATGCCATTCGCATGGCCGGCGATCGGGTGACTGACGTCATGCTTTATACCCAGTCGAAAGGCTACAACGAGCTTATCCTCCCCGCATAAACAAAAATGGCGCCCGAAGGCGCCATTTTTCTGTGCGGGCAAGAATTACTTCTTGATGCGGATAACCGGGGTTTCACCCACGGTGACGCTGCCAGACAGTTTGATCAGTTCTTTGATTTCGTCCATGTTGGAGATAACAACCGGCGTCAGGGTAGACTTGGCTTTTTCTTCCAGCAGTGGCAGATCGAATTCAATCACCGGGTCGCCAACTTTAACACGCTGGCCTTCTTCCGCGATACGTTTGAAGCCTTCGCCTTTCAGTTCAACGGTGTCGATACCGAAGTGAACGAACAGTTCGATACCGCTATCAGATTCGATAGAGAACGCATGGTTGGTTTCAAAAATTTTACCGATGGTGCCGTCAACTGGAGCAACCATTTTGTTGCCAGTTGGTTTGATAGCAATGCCATCACCAACGATTTTCTCAGCAAACACTACATCCGGCACGTCTTCGATGTTGACGATCTCGCCGGAGAGCGGAGCAACAATCTCAATAGTTCCGGAGTCTTTCTTATCATCAGAAACCAGAGATTTCAGTTTATCGAACAAACCCATGATCTTCTCCTAAGCAGTAATTTGGGCCGCATCTCGTGGATTAGCAGATTGTTTTTTCTTCAATGAACTTGTTAACCAGCGTCATTAACTCGTCCGTTGTCGGTTGAGCAAGAGCCTGCTCTGCTAACACCTTCGCATCTTCGAAGTT